>NZ_JBHXJK010000012.1:98750-119481 GCF_042723255.1 Amycolatopsis thailandensis | reverse complement strand
CGTCGAAGGCGTCGCGGAGATCGTTTCCGACCCCGACGGGGTGCGGGCGGGTTCGTCGCTGATCGCCGAGCGTTATCTCGGGGAGGCCGGACCGGAGGCGACCGAGGGCTGGATGGCTTACGCGACGTCACCGGGAAAGGTGATCGTGCGGGTGCGGCCGGAGAAAATCGTGGCGATCGCGAAGGTCGGCGGCTGACCGGCGATCCGTGACTCGCGTGCTTCGGGGCCGGAACTCGCGTGACTGGACCCGGGACTCGCGTGCTCGGGGCCGGAACTCGGGTGTGCGGCCCCTGATCACGCGAGTTCCGTCTCCAAGCACGCGAGTCCCGTGCTCACGCACGCGAGTCCCGTCTCTGATCACCACCTCATGTACCGCCGAGCGGGAGCCACCTGGCCGCCGCCGGGATTCGACGTCAGGATGGCGGCGTGGCAGAGATCGTTCACGACGCGAGCACCCGGTCCTGGCTCATCCGCACCGCGGCCACGAGTTACGCGCTACGGCTGACCGAAGACGACACGCCCTCCCACGTCTACTGGGGCCCGGCGCTCACCGCGGACCAGCTCGCCGACGTCCTTCCCAGCACCAAGGAACGCTGGGACGCGTTCAACGATCCCAACGAGGGTCTCGACGAACTCGCCGCGGACGGCGGCACCCGCTACTGGACCCCCGCCCTCCAGCTCCGGTTCGCCGACGGGACCCGCGCCCTCGAATGGCGCTACCTCTCCCACGACATCGACGGCGGACGGCTGCTCGTCCACTTCCGCGATCGCCACTACCCTCTGCGGATCACGCTGGGCTACCGCGTCCCGGCCGGCACCGACGTCATCGAACGGTGGACCGAACTCACCCACGACGGCCCGGACGGCCCGATCGAGGTCATCCGCGCCGACTCGGCGACCTGGGTCGTGCCGCCCCGGCCGGACTACCGGATCAGTCACGTCACCGGACGCTGGGCCGCCGAGAGCCAGTTGCTCCGCGAGCCTGTCCCCCACGGTGAGACCACGTTCGGCAGCAGGCGCGGCATCACCAGCCATCACGCCAATCCGTGGGTGATGCTCGACGACGGCGAAGCGACCGAACGGCACGGAGAGGTCTACAGCGCCGCGCTCGCGTGGAGCGGTTCCTGGCGGATCACCACCACCCGTTCGTCCACCGGCAGGCTCACCGTCACCGGTGGCTTCGGCCAGGACGGCGTCGTCCCCCGGCTCGCCCCCGGTGAAACGCTCGCCACGCCGGTTTTCGCCGGGCTGTACACCGACGGCGGGTTCGGCGCCGCGAGCCGCGCCTGGCACGCGTACACCCTCGACCACGTCCTCCCGCATCCCGGCGAACTCCGGCCGGTGCTCTACAACTCCTGGGAGGCAACGGGTTTCGACGTCACCGAGGCCGGGCAACGCGAGCTGGCCGAGAAGGCCGCGGCACTCGGTGTCGAACTGTTCGTGATGGACGACGGCTGGTTCGGCGCCCGCGACGGTGACCACGCCGGCCTCGGTGACTGGCACGTCAATCGAGACAAGTTCCCCGATGGCCTCGAACCCTTGGTCGCCGAAGTGCGCCGGCTGGGCATGAAGTTCGGGCTCTGGGTCGAACCCGAGATGGTCAACCCGGACAGCGAGCTGTACCGCGCGCACCCGGACTGGGTCCTGCACCATCCACAGAGGACACGCTCGGAGCTGCGACGGCAACTGGTGCTCAATTTCGCCCGCCCGGACGTCGCCCAATGGGCGTTCGACACGCTCGACGCTCTCGTCGGCGAGCACGGGATCGATTTCCTGAAATGGGACATGAACCGCCCGTTCAGCGAGGCGGGCTGGCCTGGCGACGGCGACCAGGACCGGCTCTGGGTGGAGCACACCCGCGCGGTCTACGGGATCATGGACCGCTTGCGCGCGGCCCATCCCGGGTTGCGGATCGAGGCGTGCAGCGGCGGCGGCGGGCGGATCGACCTCGGCGTCATGGCCAGGACGGACCAGGTCTGGACCTCCGACAACACCGACGCGCTCGACAGGCTCGTCATCCAGCACGGCTACGGCCAGGTGTACCCGGCGCGCGCGATGTCGGCGTGGGTCACCGACGATCCCAACTTCGTCACCCGCCGGTCCACCCCGCTGCGTTTCCGGTTCCATGTGGCGATGGCGGGGGTGCTCGGCATCGGCGGCGACATCGTCGAGTGGTCCGAGGGGGACCTCGGCTACGCGCGCGAACAGATCGCGCTGTACAAGGAGATCCGGCCGGTCGTCCAGCACGGCAGGCTCCACCGGCTGGTGCCGCCCGCCACCGATGGCGTGTCCGCGGTGCAGTACGTGGCGGACGACGGTGGGCGCACGGTGGTGTTCGTGTTCCGGCAAGCGGCACATTTCCACACTCACGAACGACCGATCCGGCTCGACGGCCTCGATCCCTCCGCCCGGTACCGCGACGAGGACACCGGACAGGTCCGGCACGGCGCCGCGCTGCTGGCACACGGCCTGTTCCCAGGCCTGCCGGACGGCGATTTCGCCAGCGCGGTGATCCGGCTCGCGAGGCTCTGAGTGCCAGAATAGATCAGATGTATGACCCCATTTCGCCGCCAAACGACGCATCCGACCGCTTGACATCGCCTTAGACATCCGATCGAATGCCGTCGTCTGTGCGACGCCGCGAGAAGGGGTGACTGGGGCATGAAAAGGTCCTTCGCGTTGGGAGCGGCGCTACTCCTCGCCGCGAGTCTCACCGGCTGCACGGTCGGCGGCGGGACGAGTGCCTCCGACGGCGAGATCACTTTCCTGACGTTCGAAACGCCGAATCTGCCACCGTCCTATTGGGACTCCGCCATCAAGCGCGTCACGGAGCGGAATCCCGGCGTCAGGGTGAAGAAGCTGGTCGCCCCGTCCACCGATCGCACCGGCTACGCCAAGCAGCTCCTGCAATCCGGTCAGTTCCCCGACGTCGCGATCGCCGTCGACTCGGCCGGATTCGCCGAATCGGGCAACCTCTACGCGTGGACACCCGAGGAGCTCAAGGACTTCCAGTTCCCCGGCGCCAACCCGATCAAGGGCGGACACCACCAGCTGCCCGCCAACACCCAGACCATCCCGCCGATCTATTACAACAAGAAGCTCTTCGCCGACGCCGGGATCACAGCGGCGCCGTCGACCTGGAACGAACTGCTCGCCGCGTCGGAGAAGCTGAAGGCGAAGGGCGTCACGCCGTTCACCATCGGCGGCGGCAAGGAGGGGTTCCCGTCCGCGATGCTGCTGGACGGCCTGGTCAGCGTCGAGGTCTACGGCAAGACCCCGGACTGGCTTTCCCAGCGCCGGGCCGACAAGGTCAAGTTCGCCGACCCTGCCTTCCAGCAGGCGTTCGGCAAGTTCGCCGACCTGGTCGCCAAGGGCTACGTCGACAAGACCCAGGTCTCGCGCGACTACTCGGCGACCGAGGCGGCCTTCCTCAACGGCGAAGGCGCGATGTACCCCATGGGCAACTGGTTCGCCGCCAGCGCCGACGCGAAGAAGCCGTCGTTCGAGATCGGTGTCTTCAATTTCCCCTCCGAGGACGGGAAACTCGTCGTTCCCGCCTATACCGGCGGCGGCATCGTGGTCAACGCCAAGTCCCCGAACCTCGACGCGGCACGGAAGTTCGCGCTCGCGTTCCAACTCGACAAGGAGCAGATCGACGCCTCGGTCAAGGCCGACGGCCTGTTCCCCGCGATCAAGGGCTACACCCCGCCTTCCGACGTCGGCCCGGTCTTCAAGGCAGGCTACGACCTCTACCAGGAGGCCGTGGCGAAGAACGCCGTCGTGAACGCGTTCAGCTGGGAAACCGCGGACGACGGACTCCTGCCGGGGATGAAGGACAAGGTCTACCAGGCCGCGCAGGACGTCATCACCGGCCGCAAGACTGTGGCCGACGCGTGCGCGTTCCTGGACTCCGAGTGGGCGAAGGCGCGCTGACCCCGCGATGGCGAGAAAACCTGTGTGGGCGCGGGTGTGGCATTTCGCCTCGTTCGGCGCCCCCGGCGTCGTCATCTATCTCTGCTTCGTCATGGCGCCGATCCTCATCAGCTTCGGCTACAGCCTGACGAACCACAATCCGTTCAACCCGCCCTCGGAGTTCGTGGGGCTCGAGAACTACAAGCTGCTCTTCCAGGACGAGCAGTTCCTGACCGCGCTCCGGGTCACCACGATCCTGACCCTGATCGTGGTGGTCGTGCCGAACGTGCTCGGACTCGGTGTCGCGTTGCTGCTCGACCGGAAAGGCTGGCTGTACAACGCTTTGCGGAGCGTGTTCTTCACGCCCGTGATCCTCAGCTCGGTCGTGGTCAGCATCGTCTGGACGAAACTGCTCGACGACCGGGGCCCGGTCAACGACGTCCTCCGCGCCCTCGGCGTCGAGCATCCGCCGGGCTGGCTTTCGGACCCGGACCTCGCGCTGTACTCGGTCGCGTCGATCGTGTGCTGGCAGATGCTGGGGTTCTGCGTGGTCGTCTATCTCGCGGGCCTGCAAGGCGTCCCGGCCGAGCTGCTGGAAGCGGCGGAGATCGACGGCGCCGGACCGGTGCGGCGCTTCCGCGCAGTGACCTGGCCGTTGCTCGCGCCGTCGCTGACCATCAACACCGTCGTCCTGCTGATCTCGGCGTTCAAGACCTACGACTACGTCAAGGTCGTCACCAACGGCGGGCCGGGCTCGGGGACCACCGCGACCATCGCGTTCAACGTCCTCGCCACCGGCCTCGACGCGAACCACGTCGGCTACGCGTCCGCGATGGCCGTGGTGATGCTGGTGATCGTGGCGACACTGACCACGATCGTGCTGCGCTTCCTGCGGCGGCGGGAGGTGGACCTGTGACCACAAAGGACGGTTCGTGGCTGCGGCCCACCGTGGCGATCTTGGCGAGCGCGATCTTCTTCGTCCCGCTGTACTACGTGCTCGTCAACGTCTTCAAACCCGGAGACCTGATCGCCCAGGAGCCGGCGTCCGTCCCGCTGCCACCGACGCTGACCAACATCCACGCCGTGCTCACCCGGCCCGACGGCCTGTTCTGGGTGAGCTTGGCGAACAGCATGCTCGTCACCCTGCTGTCCATCATCGTGCTGACGGTGCTTACGGCCATGCTCGGGCACTACCTGGCGCGCTCGGACAGACGATGGACCAAGGTGCTCGCGCTGATCCTGCTGGCAGGCTTGATGATCCCGCCGCAGGTGATCCTGATCCCGGTCACCGAGGTGCTGCGGCTGACCGGGTTGATGGCGACGGTGCAGGGCCTGGTGCTGTTCAACGTCGGGTACTACGTGCCGTTCGGCGTCTTCGTGTTCACCGGGTTCATCCGCGGGGTGCCGGTGGAACTCGAGGAGGCCGCCCTGCTCGACGGCGCGAGCCGGGCCCAGGTGTTCTGGCGGATCGTGTTCCCCTTGCTGCGCCCGGCCACCGCGAGCGTGCTGATCTTCCTCGGGGTGTGGATCTGGAACGACTTCATCGACCCGCTGATCATCCTCGGCCCGAGTCAGGGAACCACGATCACCACCGGCATCTACCGCTCGATCGGCCAGTACCAGGCTGACCTCGGAAGCGTGTTCGCGCTGATGTTCCTGGCGACGCTGCCGGTGCTGATCTTCTACCTGGCGTTGCAGAAGCAGTTCGTGAAGGGGCTGACCGGCGGGGCGACCAAGGGCTGAGCCCCGCCCCTTCGCCTATGTCATGAAAGGGGCTTTCAAGACGTTTTTCGTCCTGAAAGCCCCTTTCATGACATCCGGAGCAGGCCGCTCAGAGCTCGGTGACCTTGCCTTCCGAGACCTCCAGCCGCCGCGTCGTCGCCACCGCGTCCAGCATCCGCCGGTCGTGCGTCACCAGCAGCAGCGTCCCCGGATAGTCCGACAGCGCCGACTCCAGCTGCTCGATCGCGGGCAGGTCGAGGTGGTTCGTCGGCTCGTCGAGCACCAGCAGGTTCACCCCGCGCGCCTGCAACAGCGCCAGCGCCGACCGCGTCCGCTCCCCCGGCGACAACGTGGCCGCCGACCGCAGGACGTGCGCGGCCTTCAGCCCGTATTTCGCCAGCAACGTCCGCACGTCGGCGTCGGCGAGTTCCGGGACCTCGCGGGCGAAGGCCTCGACGAGCGGGAGGTCGCCGAGGAACAGCTTCCGGGCCTGGTCGACCTCGCCGACCACGACACCCGAGCCGAGGGACGCGCCACCCTCGTCGACCGGCACCCGGCCGAGCAGGGCGGCGAGCAGGGTCGACTTCCCAGCTCCGTTGGCCCCGGTGATGGCGACCTTGTCCGCCCAGTCGATCTGCAGATCCACCGGACCGAGGGTGAATCCGCCCCGCCTCACCACCGCGCCGCGCAGGGTCGCCACGACCGCGCCCGCCCGGGGCGCGGCGGCGATCTCCATCCGCAGTTCCCATTCCTTGCGCGGTTCCTCGACGACGTCGAGCCGTTCGATCATGCGGTCGGTCTGGCGCGCCTTCGAGGCCTGCTTCTCCGTCGCCTCGCTCCGGAACTTGCGACCCACCTTGTCGTTGTCGGTGGCCTTGCGCCGGGCGTTCTTGACGCCCTTCTCCATCCACGAACGCTGCATCGCGCCACGGGCTTCGAGCGAGGCCTTGGTGTTCGCGTACTCCTCGTACTCCTCGCGGGCGTGCCGCCGCGCAACGGCACGCTCCTCCAGATACGACTCGTAGCCACCGCCGTAGGTCCGCACCTGCTGCTGGGCGTAGTCGAGTTCGACGACGCGGTCCACGGTGCGGGCGAGGAACTCCCGGTCATGGCTGACCAGCACGGTCCCGGCACGCAGCCCGGTCACGAACCGCTCCAGCCGTTCCAGGCCGTCGAGGTCGAGGTCGTTGGTCGGCTCGTCGAGCAGGAAGATGTCGTACCGGCTCAGCAGCAGCGAGGCCATCCCCGCGCGGGCCGCCTGCCCACCGGACAGCGAAAGCATCGGCTGGTCGAGGTTGACCGTGAGCCCGAGGTCCGCGACGACCTCGCCCGCCCGGTCGTCCAGATCCGCTCCGCCGAGCGCGAGCCAGCGGTCGAGCGCCACACCGTAGGCGTCGTCCGCGCCGGGTTCACCCGCGGTGAGCGCCTCGGTGGCGGCGTCGAGCGCGGCTTGCGCGGCGGTGACGCCGGTGCGGCGCGACAGGAACGCACGGACGGACTCACCCTCGCGGCGTTCCGGCTCCTGCGGGAGGTGACCGACGGTGGCCGTGGGCGGGTTCAGCCGGACACTGCCTTCTTCCGGCGGGACGAGGCCGCCGAGGGTCTTCAGCAGGGTCGATTTGCCCGCGCCGTTGACACCGACGAGACCGATCACTTCGCCCGGGGCGACGACCAGGTCGAGACCGGAGAACAGAACACGGTCGCCGTGGCCGGCGGCGAGATCCTTGGCAACGAGTGTGGCGCTCATGAGATCGGTAAGTCTACGGGGACCGATTGAACAGCTCGTGGTCCCTCGGAAGAGTGGCAAGTATCCAAGCGATCACGGAACGTGGGTAGCCTGGACGTTCTTCTGGACCCGAACGAATCCCCCGAGCATTGAGGTCGGTGACAGCAAATGGCGGACTCCGCCACCCCGGTCCCCGTCGTCCACCAGCAGAAAGGCGGTACCCGCAGGCCGACGCTGAGCAGGCGGCGCGAAGTCAGTCATGCCAGCGCGCGGTCGCTGCTGATGACGATCCTCGGCGAGTACGTCCTGCCACGTGACCAATCCATTTGGACATCGACGCTGGTCGAAGCACTGCGAGTGCTGGACATCGAGGAGAAGTCCGCCCGGCAGGCGCTGGCCCGGTCCTCAGCCGAGGGCTGGGTCGTTTCGGAACGCGTCGGGCGAAGAGTGCGCTGGTCGCTCACTCCACCAGGCAGACGGCTCCTCACCGAAGGCGCTGAACGGATCTACGCCTTCGGTAACGAGGAGAAGGCCTGGGACGACCGCTGGCTGATGCTCATCGTGTCGGTCCCCGAGGCGAAGCGGGATCTCCGGCACCGGCTGCGCACCCGCCTGACGTGGGCGGGCTTCGGTTCACCGGTGGCGGGAGTCTGGGTCAGCCCGGACCTCAGCCGTCAGCGGGAAGCCCAGCAGATAGTGCAGGAACTCGGCCTCGACGCGCAGGCGATGTCTTTCACCGCCGCGTACGGCGAAGTCGGCGATCAGGAGACGATGGTCGCCCGGTCCTGGGATCTCAGCGATCTGAAGGACCGCTACGAGGATTTCATCGACCGCTTCACCGGAACCCATCCGTCCGGTGAGCACGGTGTCTTGCGCGCGCAGACCGAATTGGTCCACGAATGGCGCAGCTTCCCGTTCCTGGACCCGCGCCTTCCGCTGAAACTTCTGCCGGACGGTTGGAGCGGCGTGCGCGCGGCGGACCTTTTCCACCGCAAGCACGTCGAATGGCGACCAGAAGCACAGGCGCAATGGGACGAACTCGCGGCGACCTCCGGCTAGGGTCACGGGAAAACGACCTACCGGGAGGTAACCCGCCTTGGCCACCTCGATCCGCCTCGACCGTGAAGACGACCTCGCCGTCCTGACCATCGCTTCGCCGCCCCTGAATCTCTACACGGCGGAACTCCAGGACGAACTCGGCGAGACGATCGGCGAACTGGAAGCCACGCCGCCACGCGCGGCCCTGATCCGGGCCGAAGGCAAGATCGTCAGCGGTGGTGTCGACGTCTCCCTGTTCGACGCCCAGACCGACGCCGCCGAGGCCAAGGTGCTCTTCGACGAGATGCTGGCGATCCCGGACCGGATCGCCGCACTCCCGTTCCCCACCGTGTTCGCCGCCCACGGCCTGTGCCTGACCTGGGCCTTCGAAGTCGCGGTCGCCTGCGACATCATCCTCGCGAGCGAGAAGGCCAAGTTCGGCCTGGTCGAGCGGGTCGTCGGCCTGACCCCGACCATGGGCGGCACACAGCGGCTCGCCGCCCGGGCGGGCGTCGGCCGCGCCAAGGAATTCGTGATGACCGGCGCGACCTACGACGCCGCGACCCTCGAACGCTGGAACGTGGTGAACCGGGTGCTCCCGGCGGACGGCTTCGACGAGGCCGCACGCGCCTTCGCGACCGACCTCGCGCAGGGGCCGACCCGGGCGCACGCGGCCACCAAGAAGGTCCTCGAGCACTACGAGCACGGCGGCGTCGCCGAGGCGAACGAACACATCACGACGATCGCCGCCGGGCTCTTCGACACCGAGGACCTGCGCGGCACGGTGAAGTCGTTCCTCGCCGACGGGCCCGGCAAGGCGACCTTCACCGGCCGCTGATCCGCTACGGGCGCTGACCGACCGCGTCCACCACCCCGGACGCGGTCACGGCTGTCCCGTTCCCGCCCAGGTACAGGAACGTGTCAGCGGCGAAGACGATCATTGTCGGTTTCGCCACCTTGGGGTCGTCCTCCGGCCTGAGCGGCCAGGTGATGCCCACACCGGACCTGCCCGCCGCGTCCTTGACGTGGTCGACGGCGCGAAGACCGGGCACCTTGGCCGCCGCGCCGTACAGGGCCGCCCGGACGGCGGCCGGAAGGTAGGTTTCGTTCGCCAGCGCGAAGACGTCATTGCCCATCGCGTTGTAATCGCCCTTCTCACCGCTGTGGTCGGCGTTGTCGCCGTTGAGGTGGGCGAACATCGCCTCCACGTCGGTGGGGAGATCCGGCCGGTAACCGGGCCGCGGTGTGCACGGCTCCGTGACGCCCTTGAGCGGTTCGGCGCCCTTGTACACCTGCGCGCGCCCGTTCCGGCAGCCCGGAACCAGATCGGCACTGCCGTCCGGCATCTTGATCAACCCGTCGTGGGTGCCGTCCGCCGAAAGCCACGATTCCCGCACGCCGTCGGACTGCTTGGTCTTCGTATAGACGAACTGGCCCGGTTTCGGCGACTTGTCCGGCGCCTTCAGCGCGGCCGCGGCGGCGGCACGCAGCACGGCCACGGGATCCGCGGCGGCCGTGGGCGGTTCCATCCCCGCCGGGGCGAGCGCCACGACGGCGGTGATGGCCGCGGCCAGACCCGCCGCACCCACCCCGGTCCAGACCCAGCGCCGCCGATTCTTCAGCGGTGCCACGTTTTCCGTTTCGGTGGCGGCGATTTCGGCCATCAAACGCGCGCGTGCCGCGCCGAGCGCGTCGGATTCCGCGAGAGGCACCGAGCCGGTCCGCTCGGCGATCAGCTGCAACTCATCCATGGGTGAAGATCTCCTTCGAAGTCGTGGCGTCCGGGCGGCCGAGCGCCTCGCGGACCTTCCGGCGGGCGCGATTGAGCCGCGAGCGAACGGTGCCGAGCGGGATGTCCAGCGCGGCGGCGATCTCCTCGTAGCTCAGGCCTTCGCCTGCGAACAGCGTGAGCGTGTCCCGGTCACCGTCGGCCAGTTCCGCCAGCGCGGCGTCGAGCAACTTCCCCATCGCCCCGGCGGTCACCTGGTCGGCGACACGTTCGGCATGCCCTTCTTCATCGGGCGGCGGGCCCAACGCTTCCCGCAGTTTCAGCTCCCTGACCTCGTCACGGCGCCGCTGTGCCACCAGATTCGTCGCGATGCCGTAGAGCCACGGCCGGGCGTCGCGGCGCGCGGTGTCGTACCCCTCGCGTTTGCGGAAGGCCACCAGGAACGCCTCCCCCAAGGCATCATCGGCGGCGGCCGGCCCGATGCGTCTGACCAGGTAGCGATGGATGTGCGCGGCATGTCGGTCGAAGATCGCGGCGAACCAGTCCGGGCTGGTCACCGACCTCCCGATCAACTCCGCGTCCTCCAGATCGCCAGGATCCACCCTGGATGTGCTCATGAACCACCCTTCGCCTTCGTCAGTGTCACCTGTTGTCCGCATTCGGCGTCGAACAGGTTCACGACCGACGAATCGGTCTAGACCTTTTATGCGTGCCGCGCTACATTCATCTGTGGTCTAGACCACACGCGCCATTTCCGAGCAGGTCAGTCTCGCCGCCTCTTTTGGAGAGAACCGCCATGAGACGCATCAGAAAACGACTACTCAGCGCACTCACCGTGACACTCCTCGCTGCCGGGCTCCTCGTAGCCGCGGGTACTCCGGCGCTGGCGGCGGGCCGCCTCCGCGCCGCTTTCGCCTTGGCCGGGAACACCGGTGAGTACACCGTCACCAACCCCAGCAGCGAAACCGTCGCCGACTGGTCCATCACCTTCACCGTTCCCGCCGGCGTGACCGCCACGAGCGGCTCCCACGCCACCGTTTCCCAAGCGGGCAACCAGGTCACCCTCACCCCGGCGTTCTACATCAAGTCACTCGGGCCGGGCCGCTCGACCTATCCGTACAGCCCGTCGTTCCAGCTCAGTTCCGGGGTCACCCCGAGCACCTGCCGGATCGACGACGCCAACTGCGACGGTACGGGCGACGCGCCGCCTGCCACCCCGGCCAACCTGCGCCTCGTGGCGAAGACGACCACGACCGCCGCACTGGCCTGGAACGCCTCGGCACCGGGCTCCCTGCCCGTCGCCGGCTACGACGTCTACCAGGGCACTACCCTGGCGACCTCGGTCACCGGCACCGAAGCGAGGATCACCGGGCTGACGCCGAACACGGCCTACAGCTTCACCGTCATCGCCAAGGACCGCAAGGACGCCAAATCCCCGCCCACCCCCGCCTTGGCGGTGACCACCAACAACCCGGGTGACGACACCCAGGCGCCGACCGCGCCGTCGAACCTCCGCTCGACCGCGGTCACTTCGAGTTCCGTCGCCCTGGCCTGGAGCGCGTCGACCGACAACACCGGCGTCGTCTCCTATGACGTCTACAACGGCGCGAATCTCGCCACCACGGTGACCGGGACGACCGCGACGGTGAGCGGGCTTTCACCGTCCACTTCGTACTCTTTCACGGTCAAGGCCCGTGACGGGTACGACAACGTCTCCGCGGCGAGCGCCGCCGTCAGCGCTCGCACCGGCGACATCGTCAACGGGTACGCCCGGGTCGGCTATTTCGTCCAGTGGGGCATCTACGGCCGCCAGTTCTTCGTCAAGAACCTGGTGTCCAACGGATCGGCCGCCAAGCTGACCCATCTGCTGTACGCCTTCGGGAACATCGACCCGGTCAACCACACCTGTCTTTCGGGTGTCACCAAGGGAACGACGTCGAATCCCCAGGACCCGAACCAGGGTGACGGCGCGGGCGACGCGGAAGCGGACTACTCGCGGCCGATGTCCGCGTCCCAGTCCGTCGACGGTGTCGGCGACACCGGCTGGGAGACGTTGCGCGGTAACTTCAACCAGCTGAAGAAGCTCAAGGCCAAGTACCCGAACCTGAAGGTGCTCATCTCCTTGGGTGGCTGGACCTACTCGAAGTACTTCTCCGACGTCGCGGCCACCGCCGCGTCGCGGCAGAAGTTCGTCGCGTCGTGCATCGACACGTACCTGAAGGGGAACGTGAAGGCGTACGGCGGTGCGGGCGGGCCGGGCACGGCCGCGGGCATCTTCGACGGCATCGACATCGACTGGGAGTGGCCGGGCAGTCCCGACGGGCACCCCGGGAACCACTGGAGCGCCAACGACAAGACGAACCTGACCGCCCTGCTGGCCGAGTTCCGCACGCAGATGGACGCCTACGGCGCGACCACCGGCAAGCGGTACGAGCTTCAGGCGTTCACCCCCGCCGACCCGGCGAAGGTGAGCGGCGGCTGGGAGATCCCGAAGATCTTCGACTACCTCGACGTCGCCAACGTGCAGGGCTACGACTTCCACGGCTCGGGCAGCGACAACTCGTGGGAGCCGAACATGACCGGTCACCAAGGGAACCTCTACGCCGACGCGGACGATCCGTACAAGTTCAAGTTCAGTGTCGAGTCGGCGATCAACGCCTACACCAGCGCCGGGGCGAATCCACGGAAACTGACCCTCGGGCTCGCCTTCTACGGGAGAGGCTGGCAAGGGGTCGCGGACGGCGGCAAGAAGGGCGAATGGCAAAGCGCGACAGGCGCCGCGCCAGGCCAGTTCGCCGAGGAAGCAGGTACTCGTGGCTACGCGAATCTCTTGGCCAGTGTCCCGAACTGCACCGTCCAGCACGACACCGCGGCCGTGGCCACGGCGTGTTACACGGGCAACGGCGGACAATGGTGGACCTTCGACGACGCCTGGTCCATCCAGCAGAAGGTCGCCTGGCTCAAGTCCAAGGGACTGCTCGGAGTCATGGCATGGGAGATGTCCGGTGACACCGGCGCGCTCATGACCACAGTGGACAACTCACTGAAGTAACGGCTCGCGGGTGGTGAGGACGGTTCTGACCCGTCCTCACCACCCACGATCCGAACCGAGTCCTTCGTCGCACGGGATGTGATCAAAGGGGGTTCTCCTCCACCTCGGCTTGCTGCACAGTGGGCTTCGTGACTACTGCGAACGATGACCGGACTCTGCTCGTGGTCGGCTCCTACACCGCCGCGAGCAACGGGAACGGCGAGGGAATCGGGACCTTCTGGCGCGACGGGCGGACCGGGGAGCTGACTCCGGCGGGCTCGCTCGAACTCGACTCACCGAGCTGGCTGACCCCGCATCCCACGCTTCCGGTTCTCTACGCCGTGAACGAGACGGCCGAAGGCGCGATCAGCACCGTGGCGGTCGCCGAAAACGGCACCTTGGAACTCCTGAACTCGCTCCCGACCGGCGGGGCGGATCCCTGCCATCTGGCGATCACTCCCGACGGCCGGTTCCTGTTGTGCGCCAACTACAGCGGCGGCAGCCTGGCCGCGTTCGCGCTGGGGCCGGACGGGATACCCACCGTGCGCACGGCACTCGTCCAGCACGAAGGCACCGGCCCCGTCGCCGACCGGCAGGAGGCGGCTCATGTGCACATGGCCGTGGTCGACGAGACCGGCACGCTGGTCAGCGCGGTCGATCTCGGTACCGACGAGATCCGCAGCTACCGCCTCGGAGAGGAAGGCGAGCTGATCCCGCTGTCGGTGTCGACGCTGCCCGCCGGGACCGGCCCCCGCCAGCTGGTCCGGCGCCCCGGCACGAATCACGCGTACGTCGTCGGAGAACTGGCCGCCTCGCTGCTGACAGTGCGCGAAGAGCCACCGGGCACGTTCTCCGTCGAAAACTCCACTCCCGCGACGCTCGCTCCCGGTGGTGACAATCTCCCAGGCCAGCTCACCCTGCACGGCGACCGGCTGTACCTCTCGAACCGGGGCCCCGAGAAGATCACGGAGTTCGCTTTCGACGGTGTCCTCCCGAAGGCCGTCGCCGACCATGGGACCGGCGAGTGGCCCCGGCATTTCTCCATCGTCGGCGAGCATTGTTATGTCGCTTCGCAGAGCGATGACGCGATCCGCGCGTACGACCTCGCGACCTGGCGCCTGATCGGCACTTATCCGGTCGGGAGCCCGGCTTTCGTCGCCCCTTGGCGACACTGATTCGTTCAGCGGGCTGAACACCTTTGTTCAGCCCGCTGAACAACGACGGATTTCTTTCTTTTCGAGGCGAATTAAGGTCTTGACGCAACTGGTTCAGACCATGACACTGAATCGCACGCCGCCGGTGACCTGGCTCACACCCGCCCGAGGAGAACCATGTCCCTACCGAAGAAACTGTTCGCCCTGGCCACGCTCGTCCCGTTGACACTGGGCCTTTTCAGCGCCCCGGCCCAGTCCGCGCCGGCCACCTTCACCCACCCCGGCGTGCTGGTCAGCCGACCGCAACTGGACTTCGTGCGCACCAAGGTCCAGGCCGGCGCGCAACCGTGGAAACAGGCCTACGACGCGATGATGTCGAGCCCGTACGCCTCACTGTCCCGGTCACCGAAACCACGCGCCGTCGTCGAATGCGGTCCCTATTCGAAGCCGAATCTCGGCTGTACCGATGAACGACAAGACGCGATCGCCGCGTACTCCCTTTCTCTCGCGTGGTACATCACCCGCGACGCGAAATACGCGACCAAGGCGATCGAGATCATGGACGCCTGGTCCGCGGTATTGAAAGATCACACGAACAGCAACGCGCCCCTGCAATCGGCCTGGTCGGCGTCGTCGTGGCCGCGCGCGGCGGAAATCATCAAGCACACCTACACGAGCTGGCCGAATTCCGGCCGCTTCGGCACCATGCTCCGGAACGTGTACCTGCCCAAGGTGATCAACGGCAGTCACAGTAACGGGAATTGGGAGCTCAGCATGACCGAGGCAGCGATCGGCATCGCCGTGTTCCTCGACGACAAAGCGAGCTACGACAAGGCTGTGGCGAAGTTCCGCACCCGCGTCCCCGCCTACCTCTACCTCACCGGCGACGGCGCGCTCCCGAAGACCGCGCCCGGCAGCGGCCTCGACACCCGCGACAAGATCGTGAAGTACTGGCAAGGCCAGACGACGTTCGTCAACGGTCTCTCGCAGGAGACGTGCCGGGACTTCACCCACACCGGCTATGGCCTCGCCGCCATCGCGAACTTCGCTGAGACCACCCGCATCCAGGGCCAGGACCTCTACCCCGAGATCGCCGACCGCCTCCGCGAGGGCCTCGGCTTCCACGCGAAGTACCAGATGGGCGCGGCTGTCCCGTCGTGGCTGTGCGGCGGCAGCCTGAAGCTCGGCCTCGGCCCGGTCACCGAGGTCGGCTACAACCACCTCCACACCCGCCTCGGGCTCACCATGAGCAACACCGAGGCACTCACCCTGCGCCAGCGGCCGGCGGGCACCAACAGCCTGTTCGTCTCGTGGCAGACCCTCACGCACGCCGACAACCCACAGTGACTCCGTGAGGGCCGCCTGATTGCGGCAGGGCGGCCCTCACGGTCCGTTTCCGCAGCTCAGACACACAGTGACCCCTGGTTGCAAGCCCGTATCCGGGACCCGCTAAAGTACTCACATCGCACTCCACGGAGTACGGGTCCGGGCTGTGGCGCAGTTTGGTAGCGCACTTGACTGGGGGTCAAGGGGTCGCAGGTTCGAATCCTGTCAGCCCGACCGGAAGACGAAGCCCCTGGCTTGTACCTCAGGTACAGGTCAGGGGCTCTTTCTTGTTCAGTTCAAAAGTCGCGGCGATGATCTTGAGCTGAAGTCTTTGTGGACCAGATCTGGTCCACAAAGACTTCCCTCTCACATCGCAGGTCGCTCGCGAACTTCCCTCAACGCAGTAAAGGCAGTCCCGCGCGAGACTCGCGCCAACTCGACGAGCTCGGGCACATTCGGAAGCTGGCCTGTCCGACGGAGGTGTCCCCTGGCGACCGCACGAGCACGCTCCCCCGGCCGGGCCGACGCCAGATCGAACAGTTCGGCAGACGGCTCGAGCTTCGACCTTGCGAGAACGGCCGAGTTCTCTGCCTCCTGAATCTGAAGGTAGTTCGAGAGCAGCTCGCCGGCGTCCGTCACGGTCTGGCGGCTCGGGTGCAGGTACCGCTGGGTTGTGGAGATCTGGCCATGACCGGCGATCTTCTGGAGGTGATGAATCGGGACTCCGGCATCGGCAAACCAGGTGAACGCCGTATGCCGGAGGTCGTGCCGGCGGAGGTGCTCGAAGCCAAGCTTGGTCACGACCTGATCCCACGAGGTGGCATCACGGAGAACCGCGGTCGTGATTCGCCCACCTTTCGGCCCGGTGAACAGCCGCGCTTCCTTGGTCCCGTCGGTCAAGGTGATGCGCCGTTCGACGAGCTCGCGAATCTCCTCGATCACTGGCACATCCCGGGCTCGCTTGCCCTTCGTGCCCTTGTCCATCAGACCGCCAGGACTGGGCGTGGTCTGGCGTCGCAGCTTCCAGATCCAGTCTTTCCGGTCGATGTCGCCAACCCTGCAACCGGAGATCTCGCCAATTCGCGCTCCGGTACATCCTGCGAAGAGGACGACCTCACCCCAGCCGATGTACTGCCCGTGCGACACCTCGACGAGCGCATCGGCAAGCCGGGAGAGTGTGGCCCAGTCCGGAAGGGCAAGCGCGCGCGGGTCATCGAGCTCGTCCTCGGCCTGATGAAACTGGCGTTGCCATCCGGTGATCTGAGCGGGATTCCGCTGAATGAGGTCGTCCCGCCTCGCTTGGTCCATTACCCGTACCAGGACCGAGATGCTGTTCTTGATAACAGACTTTCCCAGTCCGTCGCTGATCCAACCCAGGACAGCGCGGTCGACAACGCCGTAGGTGATCATGCGTACGGGGATGTGCCCCAGGGTGGGGACGACTCGCTTGCGCCATCCCGCGAGGTAGGGGTCGAGAGTCTTGAGCTCCAGCCCTCGCAGTGCGAGCTCCATAGAGGAGTTGCCGTACTCAGCCAGACTCATGTCCGCAATGGCAGGATCGAGTCCACCAGCCGCTGCACGGCGCATGTCGGCGATCCACTCGACGGCGGCTTCATATGTGATGTGCGACTTCGACAGCGACGGACGCTTCCCGGTCGCCGGGTCCTTCCAGCGAACGCGAGCCCGGAAGGGCTGCCGACCACCGGAGAGTTCCTCGATATCTTCTTTCAGCGCTACACCGAGCGGAGGTTTCTTGATCTTCTCGGCCGTCATGACAATCCCGTTCGTGTCGATCCCAGTTCATTGACGACCAGGCCGAGTAATTACCCGCGAACCTGGGCGCACTAAAGCACTCAAATTCCCGCGAGCAGCCAGTCGTTCCCCTTGAGATGGACCATAACTGAAAATGACCAAATTGAACCCGAAAACTCAAGAGAACCGGTTTCCACACTCGCAGTAATCGCACACTTTGCACGCGTCGCACATTTATCATGAAGCCAATTAAGTACGAGAGCTCAGCGCAAAACTAGACGAGTTCGTGGACCTGGCCGTGAGCCACGATTGCGAGCCATCGCGGAGTCGAGCATGAGCCTGCCGAAGTTCACCTCTCGCACTCGCCGCTCACGCAGGCCTTGTAACGACATGATCGTGTCGCGCGACTTCTACCCTCCGCAGACCTCGACCGTGGCGGCACCCGACACGCGCAGTGGACATGGCGACAGCCTTGCGCCCGAGGGCCGCTAACGAGGGTTCGAACCCCTGACCTTCTGTTTACAAGTTCCAGCGCTGCCGTGCGGATAGTCGGCGACCTGGGCATTCAGCGCATTCTGGGCGGCAAACTGGGCGTGCTCGGCGTAGCTGAGCACCAGTTCGTGGACCGAAGTGTGGACCAAGATCAACCTGATTCCCGCGTTCGATTGGGTGCATCGTTTGGCTCTATCCGATGTGCCTCCTGCGACGTCGGTGTAGCGCGCCGACCCGCTGGGACGACACTAGTGGTCATGGACATCGAGTTAGGGGACGCTGTCGCAGCCCTACGAGACGAACTGCTGGACGCCGCCGACCGCGCCGCCACCACCGAGGTCGAGTTCGCAGTGGGGCCGATCGAGCTGGAGTTCGCTGTTGAATTACGCAAGGACGCCAAGGCCAAGGCAGGATTCAAGGCGTGGGTCGTGTCAGCCGACGCTGAAGCTGGCGTGTCCCAGACGACCAAGCACAAAGTCACGGTGACGTTGAACCCGCGTAAACCGGGCGGCGGCGACTTGATCGTGTCGAGCAAAGCCGGCGGCGAGGACGGTCCTGGTGACGTTACCGGGCACATCGGTCGCTGACCGATTAGAGGTCAAAGGGAGGGCTTGAAGGTGGAGCGAGAGCGGGTTGTGGCCGTGTCCGGCCCCGGGGGTCAGGGCTCGGGCTACGTCATCGCGCCACAGTTGGTGCTGACCTCGGCCCACGTCGTCACCGCTCTTGAGGCATCGGTGACGGTGTTCCGCCCCGGCGGACGCGGCACCGCCACAGCGCGCCCGGTGTGGTGCGGAACCCCGGCAGGACGCGATGACGCCGCGCTGGTGCTGATCGACGATCCGACTTGGACACCACTACCCGACACTTGGATCGCATGGGGGCGCACCGTTACCTACCAGCCCGGAATCCCCTGCCAGGTCTGGGGAAGACCGCAGATCGTCCAACGCGACGCACAGCCACCCGATACCAGCCAGGTCACCGGCACCCTCAACCCAGGCAGCCGGATCATCGCCGACCGATACCAGATCGAACTCGACCTGTTCCCGCCCGAGGGCAACTCGCCATGGGCGGGGATGTCCGGCGCTGCAGTGTTCAGTGGCGACCTGCTCTGCGGAGTCGTCGCTGTCGACCCCGCCAACCGACAGCACGCGGCGCTGGAGGCAGTGCCCGCCTACGTCCTGCTCCACGACAAGACATTCGTGACCGCGCTGGCCGAACATGCGAGCGGAGACGCACCGCGATGTGAAGCTATCGAACTCCAGCCTCTGTCCGATGCCAGAAGTCACGTGTCGGCGGGACAGCCAGTCCGGTCGCCGGCGGCGTTGCTGACCGCGCACCGTGCGGTGGTCCCGTTCCGCGGCCGGGACGAGGTCCTGGATGACATGCATGCGTGGGCGGCAAAGCCCGGTGTCGGGGTGTGGCTACTGCACGGCCCGGGTGGCCAAGGCAAGACACGGCTCGCACACGAATTCGCTACCCAACTGGAGGAAAAAGGCTCGGCGTGGGCAACGGCCTGGCTGAACCCCAGTGCGGATGTCGCGAGTATTGGTGTGCTGGCGGCGCTGTCGTCGGCGACGCTGGTCGTGGTGGACTACGCGGAGAACCGGGCAGAGCAGCTCACCGCCCTGTTCACCGCGCTGTCTCGAGTCGGTTCGACCGAGGCAGTGAAGGTGCTGTTGCTGGCCCGAACCGCGGGTGCGTGGTGGGACGAGCTGACCGCGACCGGCGGAGACACCGTCCGCGACATCGCAGAGCTGGTCCGGCGTCAATCGCTGCCAGCCCTGGATACGACTCCGCAGGCACGCGCCCTGACCTATCAGGCGGCAGTAACCGCGTTCGCGACTGCGCTGCGCGCGGTGCCAAGCCTATCGGACCAGCCGTGGACTGAGATTGCAGCCACATTGCCCGAACCGGCTGACGTCCCCTCGACTGTGCTGGCAGTCCAGATGACCGCCCTTGCAGACCTGATCGACGCAGCAGCCTCCAGCCCCGTCGATCTTCAAACCGCACCAGACTCGACAGGGCCTGAGGACCGTGTGCTGACTCATGAGCGGGGATACTGGAAGTCCACCGCGACCGCCCAGGGATTACTACCGGGATTGACCTTGGCGACATTGACGGATCTCGTGATCGCCACCGCAGCACTAGGACCAAACACTGTCGACGACATCGGCGCCGTGGTGGCGCGAGTGCCGGGACTGGCCGATCAGTCTGCGGACCGGCAGACTGCGACACGCACGTGGCTGTTGAGCGTGTACCCCACCGATGATGACGGCACGTTCGTAGGACTGGTACCGGACCGGTTGGTTGAGCGACTGGTCGGCCGCTCAATCATGGACACCGGACGCACCTGTGTCGTGGAAAGTCTGGCGGCACAGGTCGATGCAGAGGAAGCCAAGCGGCTCTTGACGGTGTGCACTCGAGCGGCGGCACACACCGTTTTCAGCGCTCGTGTCGGCAACCAGGTGACGCAGTGGTGTGTCGAGCATGCAGACACACTGGCGGTGGCGGTGATTGACGTCGCAACACAGGTGGAGGCACCGCTGCCGCTGGTACGAGCTATCGACCAGATCACCGCCAACAACAGCGTGGATACCTCGCTTTTGGAGCGTATGAACGTAGCGTTCCCAGAGCGGAGTCAGATTCACGCCGAGGCCGCGGCGACGGTTGCCGAAATGTTGGTTGACCGTCAGCGGCAAGCCGTTGAGAACAATCCGGGCCTGGATGACCGCAAGCTAGGCTTATACCTGAACGCCTTCGCGGGCCGTCTCGGCATCCTGGGACGGTACGAAGAAGCACTCGAGGTCGTTACCGAGGCCATCACCGTGTACCGGCGGCTAGCCAAGCAG
>NZ_JBHXJK010000012.1:98064-98652 GCF_042723255.1 Amycolatopsis thailandensis | reverse complement strand
AGCAACCCGACACCTCCCACCATGGACTCGCCCTGAGCCTCAACAACCTCGCGGCCCAACTGGCTGGGCTGGAGCGGCACGAAGAAGCACTCGAGGTCGTTACCGAGGCCATCACCGTGTACCGGCGGCTAGCCAAGCAGCAACCCGACACCTCCCACCATGGACTCGCCCTGAGCCTCAACAACCTCGCGGCCCAACTGGCTGGGCTGGAGCGGCACGAAGAAGCACGCGAGGCCGTTACCGAGGCCATCACCGTGTACCGGCGGCTAGCCAAGCAGCAACCCGACACCTTCCAGGATGGACTCGCCCTGAGCCTGAGCTTTCTCGCGCTCCACCTCGGCATCCTGGGGCAGCACGAGGAAGCAATCGAGCCCATCACCGAGGCCATCACAATCCAACGTCAGCAAGCCGTGCAGCAACCGGGCACCTTCCAGGATGAACTCGCCTCCAGCCTGCACGGCCTCGCGCTCCACCTCGGCATCCTGGGGCGGTACGAGGAAGCAATCGAGCCCATCACCGAGGCCATCACAATCCGACGTCAGCAAGCCGTGCAGCAACCGGGTACGCATCTCGAAAGACTCAACGAGT
>NZ_JBHXJK010000012.1:97142-97965 GCF_042723255.1 Amycolatopsis thailandensis | reverse complement strand
ACGAGGAAGCAATCGAGCCCATCACCGAGGCCATCACAATCCGACGTCAGCAAGCCGTGCAGCAACCGGGTACGCATCTCGAAAGACTCAACGAGTCACACGATGTTCTTGCCTGGCTAACTAACGAACTTTCCGCTCTCTCTCGCCCAGAAGGCGAAAGTGCGCTCTAAACGGCACAACGCTGACGGAGGACTGCCCGAAACGGCACGACCTCGCCTTGCAAAAGTGCTGGTTGACGACATCTAGGGCGTCTACCGCTGGTTGACCTGCACTGCGACGTGCCTGGAGTGGCATGTTTGGATCCATCCGACTGTGGTTCGCACCCATCGTGGCACCCATTGATCAACTAGGTGTCACGCCACAGTCATCAGCTCCAGCAGCCAGTCCGTATCAGGAAACGACCGGCACGGGCACCATCTGTAACCACACCTGTTCCTCATCACCTGGCACTTCGGCTGTCCACCACAGCGGCCAAGACGAATCACCGATCGAGTTCGCTCGGATACGGGCCCAGAAGCACCAGGCATTACCTCGAATCTCGCCTCGTAGAAGCGGGAGCCGCCAGCGAAGGTTGCTTTGCGAAACCAGGCTTCACCTGCGAAAGTGGCCTGGTCAAACCGGGCCTGGTGAGGTATCAGGAGCCGTCGGTGTCGAACTTTCCCAGCCATTCCCGCAGTTGTGCAGCTAATTCCCCGTCACCTGCATCGTCGTACGCTGCAACAGCTTCGCCCCACGCCCGTGCGGCGTCGTCGAACCGCCGCAGTGCCCGCAGCGCGTTCCCGAGGTTGTTCCACGCCGTACCTTCGCCGTGGCGGTCGCCGAG
>NZ_JBHXJK010000012.1:33826-97042 GCF_042723255.1 Amycolatopsis thailandensis | reverse complement strand
CGCCCGGCAGATGTCAAGGTCGTGGTGGTGGGCGGTGATGGCGTCGTCGAACCGCCGCAGTGCCCGCAGCGCGAGCCCGAGGTTGTTCCACGCCGAACCTTCTCGGTGGCGGTCGCCGAGTTCCTGGTAGATGTCGCGGGCGCGGTGGTGGGCGGTGACGGCGTCGTCGAACCGCCGCACCTCCTGTAGCGCGAGCCCGAGGTTGTTCCACGCCATGCCTTCTCGGTGGCGGTCGCCGAGTTCCTGGTAGATGTCGCGGGCGCGGTGGTGCGCGGTGACGGCGTCGTCGAACCGCCGTACTGCCTGTAGCGCGCTCCCGAGGTTGTTCCACGCCGAGGCTTCGCCGTGGCGGTCGCCGAGCGCCCGGCAGATGTCAAGGTCGTGGTGGTGGGCGGTGATGGCGTCGTCGAACCGCCGCAGTGCCCGCAGCGCGAGCCCGAGGTTGTTCCACGCCGTACCTTCGCCGTGGCGGTCGCCGAGCGCCCGGAAGATGTCAAGTTCGTGGTGGTGGGCGGTGATGGCGTCGTCGAACCGCCGCACCTCCTGCAGCGCGAGCCCGAGGTGGCTCCACGCCCTAGCGGAGGTGCGTGGTTGGTCCAGGGTGGTTGCGGCGGTGGTGGCGTGGGTCGCGACGGCGACCCAGTCATTCAGGTGTCGTCGCCAGGACAGGTACTCGCTCAGGCATGCGGCCAGGGATGTGGTGTAGCGGAGCTGCCCGGTGTGATGGGCGTGGGCGACCGCGGCGATGAGGTTGGTGCGTTCGGCGTCGAACCAGTCGAGGGCGTCCTGTCGGCCGGCGAACCGGTCCGGGGTGGGCTGGCCGGCTAGCGCCCGCAGGTGATCGTCGGCTGCGTCGGCGGTGTCGGTGTAGTGGGCCAGCAGCCGCGTGGTCGCTGCGACCGGGTCGTCCTGGGCGGCGTGCTCGGCACCGCGGTCGCGGGCGTAAAGGTTGACCAGGTCGTGCATTCGCCACCGGCCGCTCTCGTGGTAGAGCAGGTGGGCGTGGCGCAACGCCCGTAACCAGGGCAGCACCCGCGACTGTTCGCACCCTGCCAGCGCGGCGGCCGCTGTGGTGGAGATGTCCGGCCCCGGGTTCAGTGGCAGTAACCGCAACACCCGCGCCGCGCCGGGGTTGCGGCCGAGGAGGTGGTGCCAGGACAGCGCGAGGACGGCGGTGACCGTTTTCTCCCCGAACTCCAGCGACTCCAGCCGCACGGGTGAGTCCCGCAACTCCTGCGCCAACCCGGCCACGGTCATCGAAGGGTCCTCGATCAGCAGCGCCGCGGCGATCTCCACCGCCAGCGGCAACCGCCCGCACCACCGCACCACCGCCGCCATCGCGTCGGTGTCGTGCACGCGGGGATCAGCAGGGGTGGCGCGACGCAAGAGCCGCTCGAGCAGCTCTTGCGCGTCGGTGTCGGTGAGAACATCGAGATCCACCGTGCGCGCGGTGGTGGGCAGTGCGAGCGTGTCGCGGGTCGTGATCACCACGCGGTGCTCGGTGGCCGTGGGCAGCAGCGCAGCGACCTGCTCGCCGGCGGAGGCGTTGTCCAGCACCAGCAGCACCCGCCGCCCGTCAGCGGCCCAGGCGCCGAGGATGTGCTGGTAGAGGGTGAGCTGCTCGGGCACCGTCACCGGCAACTCCGCCCCGTCCACCCCGAACCCGCGCAGCAGGGATCCCACCACATCCCGCGGTGAGGCCCGCTGCGCCGGGTCAGGGTCATAGCCCTGCAGGTTGACCACGAACGCCGCGGCGAACCAGTTCCGTCCTGCCGCAGTGCGGGCGACATGGCGGGCCAGGGCGGTCTTACCGACCCCGCCCATCCCCGCCACCGCCGACACCACCACCGGCGCCGTCACCAAGGCCGTGCCCGTGGACGGGGCCAGCGCGTCCAGCAGCTCACCGACCAGCACCGCGCGTCCGACGAACAGGTCCGCCTCACCGGCCGTCACGGTCTCGACCGACGACTCCGCCCCTGAGGGGGCGGCGTGCTGATAGACCGTCAGCGTGCCGTTGCCGACCTGGTACACCCGGCTGTCATCCTCAGCGTGAGCGACCTGATGCACTCCACCTGCCGGCGCCTCCGGCCCTGCCAGCGCAGACGGCCCGGTCTCTGAGCCGGGACCGGTCGGTGGGCGGGGTTTCCTGCGCGGCCAGGGCATCAGTCGTTGATGTGCATATCGCCGTGGCCGACCTGATACGTCCGGGCATCGTCGGTGGCCTCCGCCGTCATCGTCACCGCACCCGGCGCAGACTCGACGGCAGAACTCGATGGTGAGGTGGAGTCCGCCCGCAGGCTGCGGGCCCGGAGCGCGCCGAGCGCTGCTCCCGCCACCCCCAGTACGCCCATTGTGGCACCGATCACGCTGCTGATCTTGTCGGCGTTGTCCAACCCCACCCAGCCTACGAGCAGACCCGCGCCCAGCAGCACGAGCCCGGCCAGCAGCATCGCCACGGCGACCCATCGCCGCTCAGTCCGCCTCAGCATCCCGATCTCGTCCCCCTCGCCGGTTGGGTGCGCTCGTCGGTCCATGATGCCGGGTAACCAGCACACCTGCCACGGAATCCGTCTCGACCCTCCCCCATCAGCGACAGTTAAGGCGGTTTGTCAGAAAACTTGCCTCACCGCGCTGACCAGCACTGTTCGATGCATAATCGAACACATGCTCGATACTGGCGACACGTCATCTCCAGGTCCGCCATACCTGCACATGGTGCGGCCGAGCTGTCCGGTCTGGGTCGATCTGAGCAAGGTCTACCAGGTCGGCGAGTGCCGATTGACCTTGCCGGATGAGCTTGACCTGACGACCACGGTCCCCGGGATCCTCGGCATGTGGCAGGCGACCACCACCGGGCACTGGGTCGGCTGAGTGGTCTTCACGATCGGCGACCTCACCCCAGCGGCACCCGACACCAACAGTGGGTCGTCTCGGACGCGTTGCGGCCCCGAGACGCACTGACGTCCTGATTGGCTGGTCGGCAGCGGGCGGGCGTCGAGTCGAGATTGTCGGTATCCGAGTCTTGCCTGGCAGAACGCGTGTTCGACGTTAGCCCGTGAGAGTCAGCGCAGGCGCGAACGCGTGCAGCCAACCCGAGTTTTGGTGACGTTGTGCAGTAGACGACCTCCACTTACCGTAACGGGCCCACTCCGGTGGACGACTTACTGATGCTGCGTCGTCTGCCAGGCTCGTACAAGGGCCCGTGGTCTGGCGAGCAGGAACACGGGACGGGCGTCGCGAAGTTCGGAGGCGAGCCGATGAGCGGGAGTCAGGACTTCTTCCGGACACGCCAGCCACAGGCGGCCTTCAAGCATGGGATTCTCTCGCGGTACCCCGTGGTGTTCGCTTCCAAGACCGGACAGTCGCGAAAGGTCGTGTTTCTCGACGGGTACGCCGGCCGGGGTGAGTACAAAGACGGCTCGCCTGGCTCCCCGCTCCTGCTGTCGCGCACGGCCAAGCGGGTCGGCGACTTCCGATACGTCACCGGCATCTACGTCGAGCGGAACAAGGCCGATTTCCAAAACCTCCAGCAGGTCATGGCGGAGCATGGTCGCCCCGAGGACGTCGTGCTCGGCGGAGACCTCCACGAGCTACTTCCGCAGGTCCTGCAGACTGCGCAGGCCACAGCCTTATTCGCGTTCCTGGATCCGTTCGGCACTGCGCTGGACCGGGAGCAGCTGGTCGACCAGTTGCTGAACAGGCAGAGCGGGAGGGCCCCGACCGAAGTGCTGTTGCACATCAGCATCAGCACGGTGGCGCGCATCGGCGGGCTTCTGCGGCGGCGTCGCGAGGTCGGCGCGCTCAGTCCGGCAGACCGGAAGACGATCGCGCATGCGGACCGTTTCCTCGGCGGTACGTGGTGGCAGCAGCACTTCGACCCGGTGAAAGATCAGAAGGACGAACGCGGCGCGACGGCCGCAGCGTTGGAGGTCGCGGCCAAATACCAGAAGGGCGTCGAGGTTGGCGCCCGCTGCATGTCGCTGAGCATGCCGATCCGGCATAAGCCTGGTCAGCTGCCGAAGTACCTGCTGGTCTTGTTCACCCGGCACGTGGACGGCCTGTGGAACTTCGCCGACGCTGTCGGCAAGGCCGGCCGGGAGTGGGAAGGAGCCTGGCGTTCAGCCGAGATGGCGAAGGCCAGAACCAAGGCGGCAGGGGTCAACGAGTACGCGCTCTTCGGCGTCGACACGTTGCTGCCACCTGCAGAAGAGCCGTTCGACATCAAGGAGTACGAGAAAGCCCATCACGCGGAATGGGTACGGATCATCGAGCAGAACATCGTGCGCTTGCTTGAGCGCCACAGCGGGTTCGTGCCGGTACGTCGGCTCGCCGAGGTCTACGACGGCGTATTCGGCGCGGCGGCGATCCCCCAGGTTCGCGCGGCCATGAAGTCGCTGTACCAGCAAGGCGTGATCACCAACAACGGCGTCGGCGACTTCCAGAACCAATGGGTCACGCTGACGGGGCCGACATCTCGATCCGCATAGGCGTCACCGGATACTCGTCCCAGGTCCGGCCATCCAGCTCGCGGCCGCCGGCCTTCGGGGTTCGGCCACCCCACTGCTTGAAGAAGAACGGCACGTTCTCGCGTTGGCAGAGGTCGCGCACGTCCCGTGCCCATGCGGCGTTCATGGGGCGGAAGCCGGGGCCAGATTCGCCGCCGACAATGACCCAGTCGATGCTGTCGAGGTCCAGTCCGTGCAGCGGGCCGAGCAGCGGCTCGCAGGACAGGAACCGCACGGCGGCCGGGACCGCGCGCAGATCGTCGACCCGGTAGACAGCCTGCTTGTCCTCGACCGAGACCCCAAGCCACAGGTTGCGCGGCCACGTCAGCGAATCAGCGAGACGCTTGATGCGCCGGGATCGTTTAGTCAACACCTGGTAGGTGTGCTGCGGAGTGGCCTCCATGACGGCGAAGACACGCCGAATGAACTCAATGGGGACTTTGGCGTGGAACAGGTCACTCATCGAGTTGACGAACACGACACGAGGCTGCCGCCACCGGAAGGGCTCACCGAGAGCCGCGGCATGTGTTGCGATACCAAAACCCGGCCCGCTCGTCCGGGGATCCCCGTCAGCCTGGTACTTGGTTGATCCCATCGCCTTGAGCCGCTTCGCCAGTGTCAACGCATAGCAGTGATCGCACCCCGCCGAGATGCGATCACATCCGGTTGTCGGATTCCAGGTGGCCTCTGTCCATTCAATGGACGATCCATCACTCATCGCGTGCCCTCCTCCAAGTCGGTCGCGGGCGTTTCCGCGTCGAGGTGGTGGGACTGCTGCGCGGACGGCTACATTCTCCGCACCTTACTCCGGTCGTCGAACACCTGACCGGTCGGCGTGCTGTCCGTCCGTCGAAAGCCCTCGTTTACGTGTGGTGTCGAACGTTGCGACGAAACGGGGTTCCAGGTGGGTCTCTACCCGCCCGATGTTTGTGCAGTTGATCAGGCGATTGCTTCCGGGGTGTCGAGGACGGCGCGCAGTCGGGCGCCGATCCAGGCGCCGACGGCCGGGGAGACCGCGTTGCCGAAGCCGTCGGTCTGGGCGCGGGCGGTGCCCCACACGACGAACGTGCCCTGGTAGCCGGGGAAGTCGACGTCGAAGCCGCAGCCGCGGCCGATCTCGTGTTTGCCGAGCATCCGGAAGTAGCAGTCATCGAGCGTGATCTCGGCGAGCGTGGCACGCCACTCGGCTTCCAACTGGGCGGTTCCGGCCGCGCTGAGAAGTCCGGGGATCTGGTCGGCGGTGACGGTGGGCATGGCCTCGGCGTGGACGGTGGGGATCGTGTTCTGCCGGAACGGCACGATCCCGGCCGACACCATGCCGAGCGTCTCCGACCCCGCCTGCGTCGGCAACGGCTCATTCGCGCTACGCGGTGCGCCCTGGTAGTTCGCGACCGCGAGCAGCATCGCTTTCTCGTGGGTGGAGGTCATGGTGTCCATCGGGCGGGTGATGTGCTGGCCGTCGCCGTTGTGGCGGTGCGCGGCGATCACCGACCCGGTCGCGACCGCGACCGGTGGGGTGAGGAGCCCGGTTCCGTTGGTCGCGGTCTGCGCCCACAACGGCTGCCCCAGGTCCCGGGTACGGCAGTCGGAGCCCTGCCGCTCGAAGGTGTTGCCAGCGGCGACCATGAGCGCGCCCGTGGACAGGATCGCGGTCTCCTGCTGGCTGGTCTGCGTCGCCATCGGCTGCCACGGGTGTTTCTCGGTGCCGTGGACGGCTTTCGCGGGCATCAGGACGGCGGGGAAGTCGCCGAAGCGCTGGCGACAGCGTTCCGCGCGGGCCATCGTCGCCGCGGCGAGCGGCCCGACCGACCCGTCCCGCTGCTTCTTGACCGGCTTGTCCCCGATGCGGGTACCCAGGTTGGTCAGGTCGAGCGCCTGGATCGACGGGGTCATCGGCGGGAACACCTCGGCCCGGCAGCGCGGGCACCGGTAGTTGTACTGCTTGCCGTAGCGCACGGACCCGGTGGGCGGGACCCCGGTCTTCCAGGACCACACGGCTTCGACGGTCGTGTCACAGCGCGCACACCACGACTCGGGCCGGTGCTCCAGGTCCGGGGCGGGCAGGGTCTTGTCCCAGAACGCGGCATAGTAGCGGTCGCGGGACTGCGGCACCCCGAAGAACATGCTGTTCAGGTACATGATCTTGTGGTCGTAGCCGAGCGTGTCGAACTGCTTGAGCCACCACCGGTAGGTGGAGCCGTCGCCGACCTTCGCCTTTCCTGGGATCGCCGGTCCCCACGACGTCAGCTCGGTCGTGCATTCGACGAGGATCAGCCGGGGGTGGTGTACCGCGGCGTAGTGCAGCACGCAGTTCGCGGTCGCGCGGTCCCGCTCCGAGCGGCTCACCCGCTCCTCGAACTCCGGATCGGTCATCGAGAACAACGTCAGGCCCTGCTCATAGGCCTTGATCGTGTTGGCGATCGAGTGGTTGACGCAGCTCACCCCGGCGGAGAGGAGATCTCCGGCGGGCAGGTCGCGGGCGTCGTGGTAGTCGCCCGACTCGGGGTCGACCAGGTCGGCGATCCAGTGCTCGGCCTCCGGGTGGTTCGCCTCGTGTACCTCGACCTTGAACTCGTTGTGGTTCGCGGCCATGATCGTCTCGAACCCGGCCAGTTTGATTCCCTGCGTCAGGCCCCCGAACCCGGAGAACAGCTCCACGGCGACCGGGTCGTCGTGGCGGGAACGCCGGCGGCGCTTCGCGGGCCGGTGCGTCGCGGTGCGGCTCATGCCTCCTCCCCGGCGGCCTGCACGATCTCGTGGTGCATCATCCGGTCGGCGGTGTCGGGGTTGGCGATGATCCACGCGGCGATCTGCTTCGCGCGGGCCAGGTTCCGGCGGCCGGGGTGTGTGAGCCAGCGGCCGTGGTCGAGCGGGATCGTCCCGGCCGTCCAGCCCACGTTCGCGGGGTCGGCGTAGGCCCGGTGGAGGTGCCATTCGTCGGTGCCGGACCAGCCGCTTTTGCCGCGGTGGACGCTGTGGGCCGCCAAGGCCCAGACGGTGTCGTCGTGCTCGGTCAGGTAGAGCCCTTGCTCATCGGTCCACACGAGGTCGACGGGAGGGTTCGTCATCGCTGGTTCTCCTTGTTGACGGCGAGCGGGTCTTCCGTCAGGCCGGTCCCGGCGAGAAGGTCGTTCAAGGCGTGGTCGCGCAGCTCGGTGAGCTGGTGCTCGGTGTCGCGGATCGCGTCGAGGAGGTCCTTGGCCTCGGCGGGGCGGAGCCGTCCGCAGCGGGAGTAGTGGAAGGTGTCTTCGACGGCTTCGAGCAGCGCGGCGGCGAGCTTGACGGCGTCGCTGCGGGTCAGCCGGACCGGGTACGCGCTGTCGCGGGTGGGCTTGTAGTTGGTGTCGATCTCGACGAGGTGGCGCTCTTCGCCGTAGTCGGCGTACTCCAGGTCCTCATCGGTGAGCTCGCCGGTGAAGGTCGGGTCGTAGCCCTCGACGACCTCCACGCGGACGCTGTTGGGCCACTGCTCCAGATCCTCCGGGTTGGGGGTCCAGCCCTCGAAACAGGCGGAGAAAGGAGGGGGCAGTGTGTAGGTGGGCTGCGGCTCGGTCATGGCGATCAGTCCTTTGTGGTCGAAGAGTGTCGGGGGTTGTAGATGCCGATCACGGTGTTGTTCCAGGTGCCGCTGGCGCGGTCGCCCTGCTTGTGCACGCGCAGTCCGAGGAACCGCGTCCAGGCGTCGAACGTGGCCTGAGGGTTCGTGTCGAACGGGTCGTCGATCTCGCCGTGCAGACACGATCCGGCGGCGGTGCTGACGCTCCAGCGCAGCGGCGGGATCTCGGCCTGCTCGGCGGCGACCAGGAGGTCAGCCAAGACGCGGGCGCGGCACATCTGCTGCTCGCGCTCGAACCAGCGCTCGTCACGGGGATTGCTCACGGGGTTCTCCTCAACACGAGTGGTTGACGTCGGTGGGGATGGCGTCGAGGACGCGCTGCACGAGGGCGGCCGGGAGCACGCCGTGCTCGATCGCGGCGAGGGCGGCGTAGGCGTCGGCGAGCCGGATCGCGTTTTCCTGATACGCAGCGGGCTGGGGCCACGATGCCGTCGGACCGTTGTGATGTTCGTTGCTGACGGCGGCCTTGGCGATGAGGTCGGCGGCCTTGTCGAGGTACTGCGACACGGATTCCTCCTGAGTGACTGTTCGGTTTCAGAGCCCGGCCGCGGTGGTGTCGTCGTCGGCGAGGACATCAGCGGTGGTGTGGTGGATGACGGTGTGGATTCCGGCGCGCTGGGCGGCCTCGGCGCAGTGGGTGGCGCCGCGGGAGTGGTCGTGGATGAAGGCGAGGCAGTAGTCGGCTCCGGCTGCGACCATGTGCTCGTTGCGGCGGAATCCGGCGGCGCGGCCGTGGCGGTCCCAGTCGGCGAGCCATTGCTCGATCTGTCCGCCCCACTGGGTCCAGCACTGTTCGGCGAGCCGGTCGGCGCCGCGCGGGCAGCCGCCGGTGACCAGGACGGTGTCCGGTCGCCATTGCCAGATCTTCGCGAGGGCGTCGCGGATCGCGGTGGTGTCGGTCCAGGTGCGGGACCCGGTGACCAGTACACGCGGCTGGGACGTGTCGGTGTCCTGGTCGGTGTAGACCCATTCGATGCGGGTCACGAGGTCGTGCGGCTGGATGCCTTGGGCGTCGACGAAGTAGCGGCGGATGAATTCGTCCCGGCTCAGGTCGGGGAATCCCTCACGGACGAGGTCGTCGTCGGTGATCAGCTCCAGCGGTTCGCGGCGGACGCTGACGATGCGGACCTCGGCGACGCGGACGAGTGGCTCACCGGGTTTGCGGCCCATGACTTTGCGGCACAGGGTGACCCGGTCGCCGGCCTGCAGGGAACGCCAGCCCTTGCGGCGAGTCACGGTCTTGCTGCGGTTGCGGACCGCGTCCTCGGTGAACGCGACGGACATCAAGCGAGGCATAGTCGGATTCGCCTTTCTCAGATGTGCCATTGGTGGCCGCAGTCGAGGCAGGTCGCGATTCCGGCCAGGACGTAAAAGCTCCAATGTGTGCAGCTCATGACTTGGCCTCCTGGCGGAGGATTTCGGTGATGACGTCGGCTGCTTCGGCACCGGTCTGTGCCCATGCCTCGCCGCCGAGTACCTGGTCGAGGTAGTACGCGATCTGCGTCTTGGCGCGCCGCCACTGGTCGCCGGTCAGCGCAAGGTCGCCGATTTCCTGGTTCTTCTTTTCCATTGCTCCCATGGCGATCTCCCTCTGCGTGTGGTGATCGGCTGGTGTGCCGGGTGGTCTTTCTTCGCTGCCCGTAGGGCGGGGCGTCGGCTCTGCCGCTGCCCCTTTTCGGCGCACCGCGCGGCCCCAGAGGCTCGCGGTCAAGGGGTCAGGCCGGAAAGTTTTCGGGCGCACGCTTTTCGCGCTCGAAAAGTTTTCGGAATGCGCCCCTTTACCGTGAGGTTGGGGCCGTGCTAAGCCGGGCTGCGAAGCTCAAAAACACAGTCCGCGCTTGCGCGGACCTTGTTCCGCCCGCAGAGGGCGGTCATCGGTGAAGACGAACCAGACGCCGGCGAAATGGGCCCGGTCGGTGGACGGTTTCTGTCGGGGTCCCGTGTCACCATGGATTCCATGGAGCTGACCGGACGCGACTTCGACCGGATCCCCCACGGCAACGTGCGGGTCCCGGTCGTGGAGTTCGCGCGCCTGTGGCTCGCCGCCGAACGTCAGTACGAGCGCGAGCGCTCCTGGGCGGCGCTTGGTGTGGTCGACGTGTGTCGCTGGATCGCCTGCGCGACCGTCAGGCTTGAAACCGGCCGCCCGTTCCTCGCTTACGCCCCGATCACCGAGCGAACCGGGCTCGCGCACGAGGAGACCATCGAAGCGGAATGCCTCGCCGCTCAGCGTCTCGCGCTGCGCCGGCCAGTTCCTGGCTACCTCGCGAACCGGCCCGGTTGGCTCGATTCGATCGTGGCCACCCTGGAGTGGGCGTGGCATCGCAGCGGTGTTCCGCCGCTGGACGTCCCCGCCCACTCCCAGGGCTGATCTGCTCATCGCCCGTACACCGCGCCGTCGGCGTCGGCCTGCTCGGCCGTGTCGGCGTCGTCGGTGTTGCGGCGATACAACTCCGCCGCCTGGGCTTCTTCAGCGGCGTGGCGTTCCTCGGTGGCCTGGCGGGCGGCGATCTCCTTCAGCGCGCGCTGCGCCAGGTCGACCGATCCCGCCGTCTCCTCCGCCGACGGCACCCGCAGCTCGTCAGACTCGGCGACAGGTTCCTCATCGGCCGCGACTTCACGGATATCGGGCACACCGACCTCGCCGACATCACCTTCGGTGTCCGCAGCGGTGACGGTGTCGACGTCGTCGGCGCGCTGCCGGACCACGTCGCTGAGGTCGTGGTCCGCGATGACCTCGCGGTGGACGTCCTCGTCGGCCAGGTCGGCGTTGTGGGCGTCGAGCCACTCCTCCGACGTCACCAGCGGGGCAGGGGTGGTGTCGAGGTTGCGGGCGGAGATCTCCGCACTGGCACGGTCGGCGGCGGCGCGGGTCTCGGCGGTGTGGGCGTACCACAGGGCCCGCGCCTCGTCCGCGCCTTCCAGCTCCGCCGCACGGCTCGCGAGGGTGTCGGCGAGGGCCTCGGCCTCGGCGGCTTCCTGCAACATCCGCTCCCGCTCGGCCTCATCAGCGACAGCGTCGGCCTCGGCGCGGCGCATCGCCGCGTCCCGGCGGCGGGCGTCGAGGGCCTGGTGGGTTCCGGCGAGTTCCTGGCCGACGAACTCCGGCCCCCACGCCTTCTCCCGCTCCCACGCCCGCATCCGCACCAGCAGCTGCCCGTCGGACATCTCCAGCTCGTCCCGCCCGGACTCCGGACGCCCGAGGACTCGCCAGGCGGAGCGCCACGACGCGTAAACCTCGACCTGCCCGGACTTCGGCGCCGCGCCCACTGCGGTCTCCGGATCCTCGTGCCCGGTCAGTTCGCGGTGCGCGGCGACCATTCCCGCCCGCTTGCTCCACTCCTTCAGCAGGGCGGGATCCTCCGGTACGGGTCCGAAAGCTTCGATCGCCCACTGCTGCGGCTCTGCCGCCAGCTGTTCTCCCAGTTCCAGACGGCGAGCATCAGCGGTTTCGGCCAGCGTGCGGAGGTAGGTGGCCCATTGCGGGTCGTCGACCTTCGGCAGCCAGTCCACGTAGGAGTCGCCGACGGGGTCGAGGGTGACGGTGTCGGTGATGCGGTGGTGGAGCACGTTCGTCAGCTGCCGCGACCCGGACAAGGTCCGGGCGGTCACGGCGTGGTCGAGGACCTCGCGCGGGTCGTGCCCGGCGAGTTCGGCGCGGCGCAGCAGCCGCGCGAGCGTGGGTCCGCCGTCCTCGGCGGCGATCCTCGCGCGCTGGTTCTCCGTGAGCTTCCCCTCTTCCACAAGCTCGTCCAGCCACCGCTGCGTGCGCCCGGCGGTGGCCAGCTCGGTGGCGTCGGCGAGAAGTTCGGCAGGAGTGCGGATCGCGTCGTTGTCGGCGGCGGCCTCGGCCGCCTCCTGCAGCGCCGACCGTTGCGGACCCGCGCCCTCGAACGCACCGGCGAGCACAGCGAGCGGCGACTTGTGCACGACGTCGACAACCTCGCCGGTCGGGGTGTCGACCTGCACCATCAGCCCGCCGTGCGGCTGGTCGGCCTCGCCGACCCGGGACGCCAGTTCATAGGCGGTGGCCGTGGTGACGTGCGCGGTGTTGCCCTCGCGGCCTCGGGTAAGGCCGACGTAGAGGGCTTCCTGCCCGGTCGCCTCGGTCACCACCGAGTGCGACGTGTCGACCGTGAGCCCTTGTGCACTGTGGACGGTCGAGGCGTAGCCGAGCGCCACATGCTCGGACACGTAGGCGCCGGGCAGGGTGATCCGCTCGCCGAGGACTTCGCCGATACCGTCTTCGCGGCCCAGCACGCGGGCGACGATGAGGCCGCCGTCCTCGATGGTGTCCAGGACGCGGTACTGCTTGCGGTTGATCGGCGCTTCGGGGTTCCCGTCGAACCCGATGAGGTCCCAGCCGTTGCGGCGGGCCTGGACCAGGTCCCCAACGCCGGCGTAGGTGCCCTGCATCCCCAGCGGCACCCCGGACTCCTGCACCTTCCCCAAGCGGACGAGTTCGTTGCGGAGCTCGGCGGACAGGTGCGCGGCCTGCTCGTTGGTGTCCACGATCAGGATCGAATGCTTCCCGGAGAGAGTGTCGGCGAGCCACGCCTTTCCGGCGGTGGCCTCGGCCTGTTCGCGGGTTCCGCCGTCGAGGATCCGGCCGTGCTTGTGGTAGTCGCCGAGCGCGGTCTCGTCGCCGTCGCGCAGCCGCAGCGACGCCGACCGTTCCCACTCCGCGTGGAAGCGGCGGACCTCGGTCAGCTCGTAGGCGGCGCCGGCGGTGGCCATCAGGTCCATGCCGCCCCCGGCGCCGACCGCGGCGAGCTGCCGGTGGTCGCCGGTCAGCAGCAGCTTCGCCCCGGCCTGCTCGACGTGGAGGTGGATCCGGGCGAGGTCGGCGGTGTTGGCCATCGCGGACTCGTCGACCACGACCATGTCACCCGGGTTGAGCTGCCATTCGGCATGTTCGGGGTGGGTCGAGCCCTCGGCGAGCTTCTCCTGAACACCGAGCCACCGCGCGATGTTCCGCGCGGTGAGCCCTTCACTGGCGAGGACGTCGGTGGCGACCTGGCTCGACGCCAACCCCACCACGCGGCGGGACTGCCCGCCCCAGAACGTGTTGTCCTGCCACGCTTTCGCCAGCGCGCCGACCACAAAGGACTTCCCCGTCCCGGCCGGGCCGACCAGCGACTCGACCGCCGCGCCGGAGGTCAGCACACCCCGCACCGCGGCGGCCTGGTCCGCGCCCAGCACGAAGCCCTCATCCGCCAGGGCGGCCACGAACCCGTCCACCTCGGACACCTCCAGCGCCGGGGCACCGCCCCGGGCCGTGGCCGCGGCGAGCACACGTTCGGTGTGGACATGCTCCGGAGTCGCGTACAGACGGCGGCCCGGGCCCTCGTAGGCGGATTCGCCGTTCGCCAGCTTCAGCGCGTCCGGCAAGACGGCGACACCGGGGCGGGCGGTGGCGAGCGGGGTCGCGAGCTTCACGCCTTCGGCGGTGAGCGTGTCCAGCAGCCGCGTCACCTGGACACCATCCAGGTCACCGAGCTGATCGGGCAGCGCGTCGGAGATCGCGCGCGTCAGGTCCGGCGCGGTCCACCCGGCCTTCGTGGACTGCACATCGGCCAGCGCGGTCTTCAGCACCCCCTCCGGAGACCACTGCACAGCCTCGCGCGGGCCGTGGGCAAGGTCGAGGACGTCGCGGGCGACGCCGGCAAGACCGTCGGCGACCTCCGCGCGCAACTCCCGGTCCCACCGCTCCAACCGCGCCTCCGTGGTCTCGCCATCGTGCGACTTCGCCTTGCGTGTCGCGAACGTGGCCTGCCGCTGCAGGCGATCGAGCTCCAGCGAGTTCGGCTCCCGCCCGAACTTCGCCTCGAAGGACTCGACCAGGCTGGCGGTCTTCGTCGTGATCGCGCGGCGCCGCGAGCTGAACAGGTCCATCACCTGCTGATCGATCCCGACGACCTCGCGGGACTTCCCGTCCGGGCGCGCGGCGAACCGGACACCCAGGGCCTTCGCGAGGTGCTCCTCGGTGGTGCGCTCCCCCACCGCCGCCGCGGCGCCCCGATGCGCGTACAGCGCGCGGCCGTCGAGGGTGCGCCACTGCCCGTCGGTGCCTTCGACGCGGTTGAGGATCGCGTTGTGGATGTGCAGCTGCGGGTCGTGGTTACGCGAGTCGTGCTGGAAGAACGACGCCACGACGAAGTCGTGGGCGTCGATGAACCTCCCGGCGGCCCCGCCGTGGTGCCCGACACGGGAGTATCCGGCGTGCTCGGACAGGTAGTCCAGCGCCGCGCGGTTCCCGGCCCAGATCGCATCCTCGACCGCGTCGCGGTGCGTCTGCCACGACTCAGCCGCCGTCGTGGCGTCATGGCGCTGCCGGGTGATCTCGGCCAGCTCCGCCGGAGACGCGCCCGCCGCCATCGCGGCGGCGAGCGCGTCCGACAGCCGTTCAGCCGTCCGTTCAGCCTGAACCTGCCGCGCCTCGAACGCCGTGTGCAACACGGTGACGGACTTCTGGACGCTGAACGTGGCGTCCAGAAAGGCCACGTTCTTCCGCGCGGACTTGTTCGCCTCCAGCCGCAACTGCTCGCGGCGTTCACCCGTCGCCCCGGGTTCCTTGTCCAACGCAGCGGCGTACAACTCGTCCGCCGTTGGATAGTTCCGGCCGGTGTGGCCGAGAGTGGACGCTTCCGCCCACCGCGCTGGATCGGTGAACAACTCGTCCCGGGGATCGACGAACTGCTCGTAGACCGCCCGCATATCCTGCTCGTCGACCAGCCCCGTGAGACCGAGTTTCTCGGCACCGCCGCCGTACCAGCGGCCCGGGGGCTCGCCCTCGGCGACTGCGTCGGTGTAGTAGTTCTCGCGGCCTTTCGCGACCTCGTCGGTGAGGTAGGAGACCGAGTATCCGTTCGACAACGTCAGCATCCCGACCCCTCCCCAAGATCAACACGCACGGCTTGAAGATCAACAACGGCGGTCGTGTTCCCGGGCGCCCGACAGGGTGCACCGGCCCGACAGATCGTGATGCATAGGTGTGCATCTGATTTCTTGGTTGGTGAGTTGCTGCTGGGTGAGTGGCTGATGGGTGTCTTGGGCTGACTTGGTGGCTTGCTGGGTGGTGATGTGCTGCTGGGTGACTTGGTGATCATGAGTTGGCCTGGGTGGTGCTGTGGTTCGTGATGACGTGAAGGTGATGGGGCTGTTCCCGGAGTTCCTTGAGGACGGTTCCGGCGGTGCCCCGGGAGACTTGGGCGGTTTCGGAGAGCTGATCGACCGTCGGGAGAGCGCCGTGCAGCGCTTGGTGCTTGCGGGCCTCGTGCAGAGCCCGGTCTCGCTTCGGCGAGGACGGCGACGGCACTGGACGCTCCCGCGTCTGCACGTCCGCGCCGCGCTCCCCCGCCTCGTCCGGCTGAACAGATCCCGGACTCGCGACTGGACGTTCACTCACGGCGGGCGCACTGGACGCGTTCAACAGGTCCGACTGAACGGGAACGGATTGGACGGACACCGCCGACGGCCGGTCCGAGTGAACGGTCTCCGGCTGGACGCTTGCGGAAGCGGGACGGTCCGCCGGGACCGACTTCGCCCGCGCTGTCGACGGGCGGGCGGTGATCAACTGGTGGACGACGACACCGCCGATGGACACCACGGCCATCACCACACCGGTGTCCCAATGGTGTCCGGTCGAAAAGCCGTGCAGGAAGTTCAGTCCCGCCGCGACGGCGGCGAACACCCACACCCCGGCCTTCAACCAGCCGGTCAGCTCGCCCCGGCGGACCCCGATCGTCACCGCCGCGGCGAACGCCCACATCGCCGCCTCGCTGAACAACGGCAACAGCACCCCGACCGGACCGAACACCTGCTTGCCGTACTCGGCCATCGCCGACCACGCCAGGATCGCCGGGACCAGGATCACCGGCACGAACAACAGATCCAGCGAGTGCTTCCGGCTCGCAGCCACCAACGCCCTCGCGAACCGGATCCGACCTGCCTTTCGCTTGGCGCGCTTCGCCTCCCGAGCTTCCTGCCTGGCGGCCTCGGCTGCGGCGCGCTGCTCGAACTCCAGCCGCCGGTCCTCCCGCTCCTCCGCCCGCTCCGCGGCCTTGTCCGCGCGGCGCTGCTCCGCGTTCGCGGCCCGGTCCGCCCGGGCCTCCTCCCGCCGCGTCGTCACCTCGTCCACGCTCATCCCATCCCCTGCTCGGCACCGTCGTAGTCGGTGTCCTCAGTGGCGTCGTCGTCGACGTCCTCAACCGGCCAGGAAACGACGTCGCCGTCGCCGCTGTCCTCGTTGTCGGCGGTCCAGCGCTCCACGGCGTCCTCGGCCTCGTCCACGGCCTGCTCGCACTCCGCGACCCGTTCCGCCAGCGGCGGGGGCTCGGAGTCCTCGTCGGCGAGCACCGCGTCGATGCGGTCCAGCACGGAATCCGTGTCCTCGGCGTCGTCACGGTGGTCGAGTTCGTCGTCCTGCGACCGATCGCCCTCGTCCCGCTCATGCGCCGCGTCAAAAGGGAGATCGTCGGTGACCTCGTCCTGGTCGAGGGCCGGCCACTCGCTTGCCTGGCTCTCGTCGGACGGTTCGGTCGACAGCTGCGCGAGGGTCTGGTCGACGTCGGCGTCGGCCGCGTCGAGCACGGTGAGATAGGCGGCCCGGGTCGCGTCGCTCTCGACCACGCCGACAATCTCCTCCGCGGTCAGTTCGCGTGCCATGGCGGCGGCCTCGCGCGCGGTCAGGGCCTCGTTGCCGGACTCGATACGGCTGTCGTCAGCGACGAGCTCGATCGCGGTCCGCAGATCCATCTCCGGCACGGTGCTGTCGCGGGCAGGCAGGTTCCGCTCGATCCAGCCCCCCGGCTCCGGGGCCTGCTCGGGAGCCTCCGGTGCCTCGATTTTGTCGGCATCGTCGAGGACGTCGTGGTTCGTGGCCACGTGAGGCTGATCCACCAACCCCTGGATCTCCCGTTCCTCCCACGGCTCGTTGCCGGCGGCCATCTCGGCGGCTCGCGCGGTGTGACCGTCGGCGGTGGCGGCGGCCTCGGCGGCTTCGCGTTCCAACCGCGCGCGCACCTCCGGGTCGGTGGCGCTGGCGGCGGCCGTGGAACGCAGGGACGCGACATGGCGGTATCGCTCGGCGGCGAGCCGGGTCGCGGCCTGGGCCAGCAGATCCGGCTCCTCGGCGGTAGTGGTGTCGGCCACTGGCCGGGTTCCGCGCGGCATGACCGCCGACCAGGGCTCGACCTGCCAGTTCTGGGCTGCCTCGTCCTCCGCCCGGCGCAGGGCGGTGACCATGTCGACCCCGTCCCTGAGCAGGGCTTGATAGCGCTGCTCGACCTGCGACTGGTACAGCTCCTCGTCGTTGCGCCGACGGGTTGCGGCGGCCGCGGCCTGCGCGGAGATTCCAGGGCTGTTGGTATCCACAGTGGACTCTTCTCCGGTGTCGTGGGCCGACGCGTGCTCGGTGGCATCGGCGGGGTGGGCGAGCGCGGCGCGGACCTGGTCGGCCTGCTCGGCGCTGATGCGAGAGGTGAAGGTGGTGGCTGTGTCGCTCACCGCCGTGGAACGGGCAGCGTCGTGGTCTTGGCCGGCGGCGATCTGGCAGCGGTAGGACAGGACGGCCGCGTTCGCGAGCCTGGGGTCGTCATGGCTGGCTTCGACCGCGCGGCGGTGCGCGGCTTCGTCGTCCCAGCCCTCGGAACGCAGCTGCGCGAAGCGGCCCACCGCGTCCTCGGCGACGAAGTAATTCCGCATCGCTTCCCCGGCGGGCATCAGCTCGTCCGGGTCGATCACCACCACGTCCGGGTCCTCGACGCCAGCGGCGTCCGTGTCGTCCACCGTGGGCTCGTGTCCGAACTCGAAGGGGGTCAGCTCGTCGGCGGCGACTTCGGCGGCGAGGTCGGCGGCGGTGGCCGGTTCGAACCCGTCCCGGCGGTATTCCACGTAGTGACCGAGCGCGGTGTCGGCGACCGGGACGTCTTTGACAGGGAAGGTGCCCAGCACCTCCTCGACGGCGTCGTCCTCGCTGCGTCCGTCCTGGCGGGCCTTCTCGAACAGCTCGGCCGCTTCCCGCCCGATCCGCTCGTTGCGGTCGAACGCCAGCTGCTCGCCCTCCTCGGCGGCGGGGTCGGGCACGTCTGGCTCGAATCCGTCGGTGTCCTCCTCGACAGTGCGGGCGAGGTCGAGATCGGACCCGACGTTCGCGATCACGGCTTCGGCGTCGTCGAGGGCGGCGTAGCCCTCGTTCGCGCGCTCCAGTGCCAGATGTGCGGCGGTGTCGGCGGCGGCGAGCCGCGCTGCGGTGTCCGGGTCCATGCCCTGGCTGGTGAACCAGTCGTAGCGGCGCACCACATCGCCGGCTTCTTCTTCGGCGGGTGTGTCGCCGGAACGGTGGGCGTCGAGCGCGGCGCGGGCGGCGGCGTTGGCCTCGTCGAACCCGGGCACGTCGATGCCCTCGATGAGGCCGCCGGTGTAGCGCTCGCCCTGGCGGGCGGCGGCGATCGCCGCCGATGCCGCGTACGGTTCGGCCACGTACTCGTCGACCCCGTCACGGACATGGGCCACGAATCCGCCGATCGCGTGGACCGCCACCGGGTCACCGCCCGCGGCGGTCGCGGCAGCTTTGCCGGTGTCCATCCCGGCGTTGCGTAGCGACAGGAACTGCCCGATCGCCGCGTCGGCGACCGTTCCGGCGACCACCTCGTCCCGGATCGCCGCGGGATCGGCGTCGGGGTCGTACTCGGTCCGGTCGGCGTACTCGGCCACCGCGTCCCGCACACCCGGCGCGTCGCCGACCCTCTCGACCGCTTCGGAGACCTCCACCCCGAGAGCGCGAGCGGCGAGATAGTCGTCGATCCCGGCCTGCACCTGTGGGACGAGGATGCTGTGCCGCGGCCCGGTCTCCCGGATCCCGGGCACCACCTCGACGCCGTCGGGTACGACGGTGCCGTCGTCGAAGGTGACCAGCACCGGTTGACCGAGCCGCCCGCCGGCGCCGTCACCGCGCCATCCCACGATCTCCTCGCGGAAGTCCGCCAGCGCAACGGATTCGTCTCGTCCTTGGGCGACCTGGTCGATGAGTTCGGCGGAGGAGTCGATCACCATGTCGGCCTGCTCGGGTGCCCCGGCCTGACGGCGGACCATCACCGACGCGGCCGTTTCGGCCGCGACCGTGGTCGCCTGCTCCTCGGCCATGCCCGCGCCGGTCAGCCGCTCGAACACCTCGGCCGCGAGCGCACCGACCGGCGGCGCCAGGCTCACCCGGCTCCGGATCGCCTGCTCGTTCGGCCGTTCCTGGTCGCGGCGCCACCCCACATACACGCGCAGCGTGTCGCGGGCGGCCCGCTGGAACTGCTCGAAACTGCGCGCCCGTTCGATTTTCGACTGCCAGATCAGGTTCTCGCTCATCGTCGACCACCCCCGCTACGGCGGCGGGCGGCCTCGGCCGCGCGGGCGTCGGCGACGGTGTCGGCGTCCGGCTCGGGTGCGGTGTCGGTGCGGGCGGTGCCCCACCATCCGGCGATCGGCGCGAGCGCCGTCCCCGACGGAACACGCGGCGCGGGCACGTGGTGACTGCCGCCGTCCTGGTGGTTCTCCAGCGAACAGTTCCCGGTCGCCGCCTTGATCCGCTTCACCGCACCGGGCCGGTACCGGTCATGCCAATCCGCCGCGCGGGCGACCGTGGCGTCCTTGTCGACGTAGGCGGCGAGCCAGGAGCGCATCAGCGCGACGAGCTCTTCGACCACGTCCGGGTGCCACCACCAGCACTCCGGCAGCTCCGCGCCGTGGTAGCGCAGATACACCCGGGACAGCCACAACGACAGCTCCGTCAGCACGATCTGCGCCTCGTCGACACCGTCGATGTCGTCGCCGTCGGCGAGGTCGAGCCACGACAGCGGGCGGGTCTTCGTTCCCGGTTCCTCGTCGTTGAGCTGCTCCACCAGGGTCTTCACGACCTTGGCCAGCTTCGTGACCTGCTCCGGCAACGGCTCGACCACCTCGTGCAGGGTCTGTACCTGCTCCGGCAGCGGTGTCACCGCTTCCAGCGTCAGACGCAGGCCCTCGACCTCACGGGCCAGACCGGCCACCGCGGCCGTGGTCGCGAACTCGGGCTCCTTCTTCTCGTTGGTGCTCATCGCGGGACCTCCACGAGGTCGAACCGGGCATGGAGTTCGGTCCAGGCGGCGTGGTGACGGTTGTCGGCGGTGTGCCAGAGCCCGTCCTCGCCGGGGAACCACAGGTGCATCAGGTCGTCGCGCACCACCGGGCCGTCGTCCGGGGCGGGCTTGTCGGCGACGCTGGCGGCGAGCCACACACGCGGTGCCGTGGGGGCGCTCATCGGAGACTCACCCCCGGGAACACCTCGGCGGCGGCCGACCAGTCGATCGCGTCGGCCTCGGTTCCGGGGCGGACGGCGTCGAAGGTGGAGGCGACGAGTTCGGCGAGGTCGTCGCGGCGGAACACCACCCACCCGGACCCGTCCGGGCCGGTCAGGCCGACGGTGATCAGGTCGCCGCGGGCGGTGACCCGGACGTCGCCGATCCCGGACTGTCCGCAGTGCAGCGCCTCGGCGAGCAGTTCCCGGCTGATCACCCACTCCGCGCCGGGGAATCCGAACGTGACCGCGTAGGGCTCGGTCGTGTCGTAGCGGGCGTTCACCACCGCGTGCCCGGTCTTGAGCAACGCGTGCAAGGTCGACTCGATCGCGGTCATCGCCCACCGCCCGGGGCGGAGTGCAGGCGGCGGCCGGTCTCGGACACGACCCAGGCCACGAAGTCCTCGCGCACACCGGGCGCGATGTGGGCGTTGAGGAACGCGGTGATCTGCTCGGCGGACAGGCCGTTGACCGTGCGCCACGCGATGATCTCCACCAGCATCGCGACCAGACGGACCGGTTCGCCGGAGTGTTCGGCGAACTCGCGGGCCAGCTGCTCGATCAGGGCGGTGATCCGGAACGTGCCGACCGGTATGAAGGGCTGGTTCGGGTTCATCGGGTCCGGCCCTCCCCGCGCTCGTCGCTGCCCGGGGTTTCGCTCGCTCCGGCGATGTGCGCGTCGAGCTCGGCATCGAGCGCGGCGAGCGGATCCGCCGGCGTCGCGCCGCGCTTCTCCTCGGCCAGGGTGGTGTCCATGCGCACCGCCTCGACCCGGACCGCACCGGCCTCGTGCTCGGCCTGCGGCGGCACCACCGGCGCGCCATGACCGGTGCGGCGGTTGGCGGCCCAGTCCTGGGCGCGGGCCACCCACGGCTCGACCCGGTCGGCGAGCGCGTCCACGAACGCCCCGGCCCTGGTGGTCCACAGTTCGCGGCGCTCGTCCCACCGCATCAGCAGCTCGACATACCGCTCACGGCGCTCGGCGGACTTCACGTCGCCCCGCTTCCACCCCATCTGCAAGCGTCCGATCGCGGCGGGCATCCCCCGCCGCACGATCACCGCGTGCAGCTCCGGCAGCTGCGCGATCTGCCCCGCCGAGAGCACCGGAACCCGCTGCGGCGTCCGCCCCGTCACATGGCCGTCGACGTCCTCGGTGGCGACCATCTCGTGCCGGTCCGCGGTCAGCAGCGAATACGCCTGCAAGTCATCGGCGTCGCGGGCACCCGCGAGGATCAGCACAGTCGCCGAGTTCGTCATGATCGCCGCGCAACCCGTGTCGCCCCAACGCTTCCGCAGCTGCGCCCGCGACTGCGCTCCGATGTGGATGGTCACGTTTCGGCCGCCCATGTCCGCCGTCCAGGCGTCTAATGGCACCGGCGCGATGATCGCCGCCTCATCAAGAACCAACGTCAACGCCGGGTCCAGCCGCCCACCGAGGGACTCCGACGCGATGCGACGGGCCTCGCGGGCGATGTGCGCGGTCAACGCCGCCACCAGCGGAGCCGTGTGGCCTTCCTCCGCGCCGAGCATGTAGACGGTGCCGCGCTGGTCGAGCAGATCGGCGACGTCGAACGCGCCACCCGTGGCCGCGGCGCGCGCGGTCGGGTCGGTCAGCCACCCGAGCGCGGGCATGATCGTCGTCGTGATCGACGACCGGGTCCGGTCGTTCGTGGTCAGGAACTGCCGCGCCGTGGTCTCGAACGCCGGCTCCGGCGAGCGGCGCAGCAGACGCAGCACCTCATCCGCCGAACCCTCCGGATCCGCCACCCACGACTGCACATCCACCATGTCCAGCCCACCGAGAGCGGCGGCGTGCATCAACGCCGCCAAAGCGCGGCGAGCCTGCGACACCCAATGCTCCCGCTCGTCACTCCCGCCATCCGGCAGCAAATCCGACGCGCGGTGCGTCGCGGTCACCGGGTTCTCGCACCCGGCCAGCGGGTCGAACGTGATCGTCGAGTCCAGCTTCCCCAACCCCGACGGGTTGAACACGAACACCGGGCCGTGCTGCTCACGCAGCCGCGCGGTCAAATCGATCAGGTCCGTCCGCGTCGACGTGGCGATCACCGCGCCCGGGGCGTCGAGGATCCGGCACGCCAGCTCCCCCGTCTTCCCCGACCGCGGCCCACCCAGCCGCAACGTCACGTCCTCCACCGGCGACCAGATCTGCTGGAAACCCACCCGCGCCACCGCCGTGGCGTACTCGGTCACCGGAACCCGGCGACGGGTCCACCATATCGACGTGCGCAGCTGCGGCTTCAGCACCTTCGCCTTCCGCCGCATCGCGGACTTCGACGCCACCCGCCAGATCTGCCAGCGCGACGCCACACCACCATTCCGGCGCGAACGACGCGACCACTTCCCGATCAACCCCGCCGAACCGATCCGGCCACGCAGACCCAGGAACGCCGCGACCGCCAGCACCGGGCCGCCGAACAGCAGACCCCACGGCCACACGTCATAGCCCGGCGTCACCTCGGGAACCCAGCCCGCGAACCAGACCGACAAACCCGTCAGCCCGGCCGCGACCGTCACCAGCCGTGCCGCGTTCCCCCGCACCAGCTCCGCCAGACCGAACACGGCAGCCGCCACACCCGCGACCACGAACCACGGCCACACCACAGCGGCCCTCACATGCCAGTCGCTCAGCAAATTCCCCAGCGCGATCAACACGACCGCCGTCAGAAGAGCCCCGAAAGTACGCATCAGGCCGCACCCCCAGCCGCGAACTCGAACTCACCCGAGGACTCGTCCTGGGGGACCACGCGCGTCGCGGCAGCCGACTCACAGGCAGCGAGATACTCCTCGATCGCTTCGCCTGAGATCCTGATCGCGCCTTTGCCGGTGCCCATCCGCTTGGCGCGTAGCGCACCGGACTCCACTGCCCTGTAGATCGTTGCCGCCGAGACGTCGCACGCCTCCGCGACCGCTTGGACCCGGTACAGCCGGGTACGCTCCACCTGCATCGTTTCTCCCAACGTTTCGATGCGCGCCCCGGCCGGTGCTCCAACACCGGTCGGGGTTTCCTGCAGTTGCAGGGAAATCGCGGCGAATACCGCGAAACTTGAGAACATAGCCAGCTTAGCCGTCTTAGCTGGCCTAGGCAAGGCTGTGGTACCAGCAAAGACGGCTATGCTGGCTTTATCCGTAGACTCAGGCCCATGGACGGCTACGACCTCAGCGACCCCCGCCCGGCTTACCTCCGGATCGCAACCCTGGTCCGTGATCAGATCCAATTGGGCGACCTGAAGCCTGGTGACCAGCTGCCGAGCATGCGCGCCCTCGCAGAGCAATACGAGGTCGGCGTCGAGACGATCAAGCGATCCCTCGAGTTGTTGCGCGCAGGCGGCGTCATCGTGTCGCGCCAAGGAAAAGGATCGTTCGTCAGCGAACGCGCAGACGACGCTCCGGCAAGTCTTCCGCCGTCGGCGGGAATCGCCGACCAGGTCGATGCACTCCGCGCTGAGCTTGCCGGAGTCAAGGAGCGCCTTGCACAGCTCGAAGCTCGCGTCAATGAGTCGTGAACTCGTTTCGCTGGCGTCGCTCCAAGCATCGAGCGTCACGCTGCGTACGGTGGCCGCTGGGGCCACCTGACGTCGCTGGTTTCGCATAAGGGCAGCCTGGGGCCGGTTTGTCGGTCCCCCCGGGAAAAACTTTCCCGGTACGTTTCTTGCGAGCAGGGAGGGTGGAGTTCATGCGAGGAATGAGCGAGAACCTGACCGTTGGCGAGCGTGTCGCCTGGTATCGCCGCCGCCGCGGCATATCCCAGGAGGCGTTGGCAGGCCTCGTTGGGCGCACTGGCGAGTGGTTGCGAAAGGCCGAGAACAATCGCGCCGAGCTCGATCGACTGTCTGTCATTCGCAGATTGGCCGATGCCCTCGACGTCGCATTGGGCGACTTGATCGGTGAACCCACGCTGCTGGACTGGACACCGGACAGTGGCACTTCGACCGTCCCTGCCCTTCGGGCCGCCTTGATGGACTACCGACAGCTGACCCCGATTCTCAGTGCGCCCACGTCGGACGCGGAGCCTCCGAACTTGAACGAGCTCGCGGACGAGCTCCGGACCGTCTTTGACGCGTACCAAAACTCGCGTTTCGGTTTCGCGGCCGGTCGGTCGCCGCTGCTGCTCGCCGACGCACTACTCGCCGCGCACCAATACGACGGCGAAGACGGGGTCCGTGCGCATGAGCTACTCGCCTTGAGCTACCAGGTATCGGCGTCGGTACTCACGAAGCTGGGCGAAGCCGACCTCGCTTGGATGGCTGCCGAGCGCGGTCTCGCCGCTGCACAAGAAACAGGCAACCCCGCGATCACCGGCTCCCTCTTCCGTTCTGTTGCGTTCGCGCTGCTTTCGACAGGTCGACACGAGCCAGCGATGAGCCTCACCGAAGCCGGCGCCGCATATCTCCAACCTCACCTCGGCGAAGGCGGAGGCGATCTGCTGTCGGCGTATGGCATGTTATTTCTCGCTGGCTCGATGGCAGCGTCGCGATCGGACGACCGCTCGACGACCCGTTCGTACCTTGCCGAAGCTGAGGACGCCGCCCATCGGCTGGGCGTCGACGGCAACCACCTGTGGACGGCGTTCGGGCCGACAAACGTGGCGATCCACCGGGTCAACACCGCGATGGAGCTGGGCGACGTACAAATCGCCCTTGACCTCGGCCCCGGTCTTGATACAAGCCCCCTTCCCGTTGAACGACGGGTCCGCCACCTCCTCGACGTCGCGCGGGCATACAACACCTCCGGGCGGAGCGAGGCCGCAGTCGCCACAGTGCTCGACGCCGAGCGAATGGCGCCCGACCAGGTACGGCACCACTACCTGAGCAGGCAACTGGTCCTGAACTGGGTCCGCAACACGCACGGTAAGCCCGCCTTCGAACTGGACCAACTTGCGCGGAGGATGCACGTCGTAGGGTAGGAGACGTGACCGATCCATCTGAGAAGTTCGCAACGCCCCGGGTCGCCTCCGGGGCGTTGTTCGTTGACGGCGATCGAGTGCTGCTCGTCCGCAAGACGTACGGCAACCGCTGGGATATCCCGGGTGGCTACGTCGACCGGGGAGAGTCGCCTGCTGCGGCGTGCCGGCGAGAGTTGCGCGAGGAGCTCGCGATCGACCGCACACCGGTTCGCCTTCTCGTCCAAGACTGGGCGCCCAACGAAAAGGAGGGGGATAAACTGCTCTACGTCTTCGCTTGCGGCCGCCTTGGAGACGACGAGCAACGAATTGCGCTCGACGGCAAGGAACTGGACCATTGGGAGTGGGTCGCAGTTCAACAACTTTCCGAGTACTTGATTCCCCGCTTAACCCGTCGGCTTTCTCGCGCATACGAAGCGCACAAAAAGCAGACAACCTTCTACCTCGAACACGGCGAACTCGTGCTTTAACGGAGACTGCCTGAGAGGAGGTCTTAGGTTCCACGACCTTCGAATCTCATCACGCGGGCCGACGTCGAGCCCCACCGACATCTCAACAGTCGGATATCGCGCTGGTGTCGCGTAACGGTCGCCTGGACACACGCGACTCAACCAGCACGCTGTCCGATTGGCAGCTGCTCGCGCCAACAACCCAGGCTGGAACCGTATGAACCCGTGGATACAAGCAGGCACCACTGCCCTTGTAGGGCTAGTCGTTGCCACGGCTTCATGGCTCGGTGTGCGAATGACCGTCGGCGGCGCCAATCGCGCGATAAATCACCATCGCCGAGAGGAGTGGTGGCGGCGCTTCACATGGGCGGCGACGTTAGCCCTCGACGACTCCGAATCGCGACAAGCTGCTGGACTTGAACTGCTTGTAACCCTCGCAAAGTCCGACCTCGCTGAACATGATGATTGCCTTCTTTTAGACGTCTTTCACGGCAGACTACTTGAATCCGTCTTGAGCGCTCAAATCGATGGCGACTTGGGTTGACAAATGTACATTACTGACGCGCAGATATCAGCCGCTCGCCTAAGGATCGTCCTAGACAAAAAGCTCGGGCGCAAAACACCGCCAGTCGTAGTCTCGATCGCAGGCATGACGGGCGCCGGTTTCCTTTTCGCGAGAACAGGTCAGAACAAGCCAGACCAATCAAGCATCGCACCAGACGTAACCTCCGATCAGATTGTCGCCGTGGACGAGCAACGTCCAACTGCTGAGGCGACAGTCCCGGCTCCTTCAGAACATGAGCATCCGAGCGCGTCGTTACTCTCATGGATTCGCAGTCTCCTGCCCGAGCTTGCCCGGGCCGAGCAGCGTGTCGCGAAGGTCGTCCTCGACGACCCCGCGCAGGTCGCGCGGCGCAGCATCACCGAGGTCGCGCTCGCGGCCAACACCAGCGAAACCACCGTCACGCGGTTCTGCAAGGCGGTCGGCGTCGGTGGATATCCGCAGCTCAGGATCGCTCTGGCGGCTGACACCGCTCGCTCCGAGGCGCGGTCGAGCCGCAACCTCGGTGGCGAGATCGGGCCGGAGGACGACCTGGCCGCGGTGATCGGCAAGGTCAGCTTCGCGGACGCCCGCACCGTCGAGGTGACCGCCGACCAGCTCGACGTCCCGTCGCTACAGCGCGTGATCGACATCGTGGCCGGCGCGGGCCGCGTGGACGTCTACGGCGTGGGCGCGAGCGCGTTCGTGGCCGCGGATCTCCAGCAGAAGCTGCACCGCATCGGGCGGGTGAGCTTCGCCTGGTCGGACACGCACATCATGCTGACCTCGGCCGCCGTGCTGAGCCCCGGAGACGTCGCGATCGGCATCTCCCACACGGGCGCGACCACGGACACCGTCGAGGCGCTGCGGGTGGCCCGTGAGCACGGCGCGATCACCGTCGCCGTGACGAACTTCCCGCGTTCGCCGATCACCGAGGTCGCCGACCACGTGCTGACCACGGCCGCGCGGGAGACGACGTTCCGTTCCGGTGCGACCGCCAGTCGCATCGCGCAGCTGACCGTCATCGACTGCCTGTTCATCGGTGTCGCGCAGCGGCACATGGACGCCAGGGCGAGGGTGCTAGGAGAGCCCGAGGCCTCGACTTCCGCCGAACCAATCGCTATCGGGAGGTCGCCATCGGCCAGGGTTCCAAACATCCCTCCTGTTCCAAGACCGCCAAAGCCTTAACTCTGGCAGGAGTGCCCGTGGACCAGCTGTGGACCAACACACCAGCAACACCAGAAGAAACCGCAACTGACGACCTTCCAGAGTCAACCTAGGTCACTGTTTTTGCAGGTCAGGACTGCCCCATACTCCTGGGGGTCAAGGGGTCGCAGGTTCGAATCCTGTCAGCCCGACGGACGAAGCGGGTTTCCGCAGCTCACCAGCTGCGGGGGCCCGCTTTTTCATGTGGTCAGAGGTGTCGTTCTGGTCTAGCACAGCGCTCGGTGACACCTTGACTGGAGGGCTCTCCTCATGACCACGAATTTGACCAAACAGGGTTTACCACGGCCCAAGGATGACGTGTGGCGCTCCTACGTCGAGGAGTGGGACCGCGGCCTGCGCGCAGCGAACCGTCCTCACACGACCCGCTACAACTATGAACTCGCCGTCACTGATCGTTTTCGGGACGAGCCGGGTCGCCGACTACCTGCGCGGGTTCGTGTCGGTCGGCGAGCGCGAGCTGAGCACCGAACGGGTCCGCGCCGTCGGCCGAGTCGGTCCTCAATGAGACGAGTCCAAGATACAGGTCAGCGGCTTGGTCACCAGTGGCCCTCGTGGCCCCGCGAAAAGATCTTGAAGTTCCTGTGCACGCTCCAGCAGAGCGCCAGGAAAAAGGTTTCTACCGGAAGACCCACCTGGTGAATTAATCCGGAAAATCGGATTGGCCGCTTCGCCAGCCACATCTTCGACACTCAAAGTTCCACAGATACAGCGAAGCCCCGGAGATCAACTCTCCGGGGCTTCCGTTGATGATCACCGGGCCAACGATGATCATCGCCCCCGTGCTCCGGCCGAACCTTGCCCGCGCCAGGGGGAGTATCCATATTTACTAGATCGACAACACCTACGATACCTGACCCCGAAGCGTCCAGTGTTGCGATTTTCGACACTTCGCCGCTGTCTAAAACTATGTTCCACCTGGGAAAACCCGGAAAGACGCCGCCCAGCAGGACATTTGCTACCCCTCTACCGGTTCAGCCGAGTCGCGTCTCATTGGATTTCGACACCTGAGATATTTCTGAGAAACGAAAATGTCCAACCTGAAAGAATCCTGTGACACCGGAGGGTGTTCCTGAGATAATTCTGTGGGTTCTCGCCATCTGCGGATTTGAACCGGAATTCGCTCCCGTACGTTCCCTTGGCAGTTCTACGATTGCTCTTGTCTTCGCCGGTGCGTCTCGAGGCGGAGGACGTCCTTGTCAACGGAAGGCCAATTCCGTGTCGAAGGACGGGCTACGAGTCTCCGGCCGGACCGCAGTACGCCCACGCCGCTCGTGCACACCGAGCGGCTCCTTTCCCCCGTCAGGGAGAGTCACATGCCCAAGACACCATCTTCCGTAGATCCGGCTTGCGGGCACCCGATGCCGCCGGCCGAGGCCATCACGATGCCACAGGTCCTGCTGTCCGGCATCGTTCTTACCTTCACCGGGTGGATGATCAGCCGCGGATTCGGCTGCCACGTCGCGCTGCTGATCTCTAGTGGTAGCGTCACTGTCGGCAGTGGGCTGGCCTACGTGCCACGCGGGATCACTCGGGTCGCTCGCGCGCTGGGACAGCAGTCATGAACACGACGGTAGGACGGCAGAGTCCATCCGCCCGTTACACCCAAGCTCCTCGTCCTTCGTGCGAGACCGCCGAGGAGATGGGCCGTTTCGCACGTACCGACCCTCGCCTGTTCTGGCTGGCCGATGCTCCGGAGCAGACAGTCACGCTGGTCGGAACCATCGTCAAGATCGCGTCCAAGACGGACTTCGACTGCGACGACCCGCGATTGCGGCGCTTGCTGTCCACGGCGATCACTGCCGCGAGCGCGGAGCGGCCGTCATCAGGCGGTTCGCTGGAGTTCGACGAGTTGAGCATCAGAACGCCGGGTGATGTCGCGGGTGCGCTGAAACTGATGATGACGCGTGCCGGGCTCGGGCCAGGGCAGATCGCGGTCAGAACGCACATCCATCGCAGCCAGGTGTACCACTTGAGCAATCCGGTGCGGGAGGCGCTGCCGCGCACCCACGATCAGTTGCTGGCCTGCTTGGAGGCATGCCGAACGCCTCGTCGTCAGATCGAGGTGATCCTGCTCCAGTGGCTGCTGCTGCGGGAGCGCCGCCGCGCCGGGCTGCCTCTTCTCCTGCCCGGTCCGGCGGTAACGACGCCGCCAGCCGACACCGCGGACGTCGACGACCGGCTCGAGAGGACGGTCTCGGCTCAGCCAGATACGGCGCCGCGCCCTGCGCCAGTACAGCCCGTGGAGGAGACCGTCACGCAGTCGACCGAGACCGAGCCGGCCGGCCCCTTCCGGTACGTGCCGATGCAGCTGACACACTTGACGGCTTTGGCAATCGCCGCGATCGTGCTCGCACTCGCCATCGCCTTCAGCGCAGGTCCCGTGGTGATCGGCTTTCTCGGCGCCAGCGGTGTCTTCCCCGCTCACGACCAGGGCGGTGCACGAACCTCGCCCACCAGCTCCCAGCTGCGGCACAGTCAGATCCCGGCGGCGGAGGTCTCGATGCGATTCGCCGACCTTGCCGCCGCAGTCGACGCGGCTCGCGCGGACGGCATACCTCCTGATGCCTCAGCCGAACGCGTACTGGAGCAGTACGGCGGACTCGTCAACATCAACGTCGGCACCGGTTCGCTCACGCTGACCTCGGACTTCCAACGGCAGAACACGCTGTGGAGCACCTCGCCGCAACCAACCGGCACGTCGAAACCTGCGACCAGCAGCCCAACAGGCCCGCCAACACTGACTGGCTGGCTCCAACTGCGGAACCACACAAGATAGGGAGCTATGCCCGGATCTCCGCCGGTGGCTTCGGGCCGCCCGGTGTCTCTGGTCCAGTGCCAGGCGGAGCGCAGGGCCGTGATGAGTGCCTCGCCGTCGGCGTAGGTCGGGGGTGCGGCCCGACCGGCAGCCAGGTATCGGAGACGGCTGGGCCGCCCCCTTGCTGCACCGGCTGTTCGCGAACACGATCCTCCAGGTCGCCGGCGGCGCGACGGCGGTCGGCGGTCTGGGATACGGCGATCTCTGCCGCCTGCGTCGCCAACCGATGACCACACGCTGATTGCCAGGATGCGCCATCCGATCGACCGGCAGCACAGGCCAGAAACCGGTCATTTTCCGAACCTGCGGATCAGTCAGTTTCACCGACTTAGGCGTGGTTCGGCGTCAGGCGCGGTGACGATGCTGACGGGGCCGATGTGGAGTTCGGTGGCGCCGAGAAGGGTAATTCCGCCGGCTGCGAGCGCGAGCAGCATGGTGATGCTGATCAACAGTTTGATCAGGGGCGTGGCGGTGCCGGTGAGGAGCCGGAAGAGCAAGGCGGTGAGGGTGTCGGGATCGGTGCTGGAACCGGCAGGGCGAGGGCGGCGGGTACGACGGCGTGACATGGCAGGTTCCTTCCGGGTGGTCCGCCGGGGAAATTCGGTAGCGGACAGTGGCGATGCGCGGGCATTGGTGCCCACTTCCTGCAGCGTCACGGGTGATCCGGTTTCCGCGCCAGACTCTGGCACGGAACCATCGATAACCTCGGAAGTGTCGTAAACGCAGGTCAGAGAGGGCTTGGCGATGTCAGATACTCCGCGGAAACCGGGTGAGCAGCCGCTTGTCTCGACGAAGGGGCCACAGGGCGGTCGGCCGCCGAACGACCTGCAGAAGCTGTTGACGATGACCAATGTGCGAGAAGTCGCTGTCCTGTGCGCGACCGTCGGCGAGCTGATCCGGAAGGTCTTCGGCTCATACACCCGGTTCGAGACCTTCGCCAAGGACAACAACAAGCGGGTCGGCCGGACGCTGACGACGAAACTGGGTCGCCCTGTGCTGCCGCTGTTCCATGAGATCGAGACAGTCGTTGAGTGCTGCGAGCTGGCTGAACCGAATCTTCTGCAGGGCACCGTGCTGTCGGATTTGAAGCAGTTACACGACGACGCCGTGCGCGCCCAAGAGGCTAAGAAGACCGGTACCCTGCAGCGCGCGGACGTCGACTCTCCTACGTCCGGTGACTCGACAGTCGTCGAGATCGTGCGCGATCTGGTGGCGACCAATCGGCAGCTCACCGAAGACCTTCACTGGGAACGTCAGCACCGCACTAGGTCACCGGAAGCTCCGACCGTCGAGGCGGTCGTCGCACCCGAGGGTGACGCCCCGACGCTGGTCGACGAGGCCACGCTGCAGCGGCTGCGGTTCTTGCCCGAGCACGAATCCGTAGGAAGCGCGGGATGGGACCTGCGCCTGATCGTGTTGCCGATGCTGTTCGCAGCGGCCGCGGGTGGCGTGGTGTGGCTGGGCTGGCCGGTGTGGGCGGTGGTAGTGGCCAGCGTGGTGGCCCTGGGGTTGTTCTCCTGGTCGATCTACCGCGTGATGACGACGTCGCTGGTGCAGCACCTCGTCAGCGCCCCGTCCGCGGCCGCGACGGCCCGGCCCCTCCGGACGGTGTGGTGGCTGGCCGAGGACGAGAAATGCCTCGCAGTGCTCCAGCCTCGCCCCGCCTCCCGCTGTAGCACTGCACTGCACCGATGGATCCACGGCGACGCGCACCCGGCCACGACGACGTTCACCGGCAGGCTGCGCGTACCCCGGGTCGCCGGACTGCGCCCAGACCGCATCGGTTCCACCTACACCGCGGTGGACTGGAAGCTGATCGATCTCGACAGCGGCCACGTCCTTGGCGAGGGCACCCTGTGGTCGGAAAACGGGCCGTCACGCGTCGCCAAGTTCGCCGTCACCGTGGCCGGCCACTGCCGTGTCGGGCTCACCCTGACAGCTGGATGCCCCACCAAGATCACGCTGGCCCGCGGACGCTTCGGCGCCGGGATTCCCTACCCTCAATGGTGGAGAGGCGCCCTGCTCAACCACACCCAGCACGCCCACCACCGCCTCCGGCGGCAACGCACCGCCGCACTCGACCGGCGCCGCCCAGACCTTCCGCCCGCCGAGGAACGCCAATACTCAACCGCGCTACGCGACATACGACGTCAAGTCCGTGGCATGACGGAGTTGACCGCCCCTGCTCGCCGACGATGGTGGCAACGCCGCTGACCAAGGCCTGGCCTAGCTGCAGACCGAACTCGATCTCGTCGACCTTCACGTCGGCTTCGACTCGCCGCACGGCGTCGGCCAGGCCTGTCTGGACCTCGTCGCGCAGGAGCGTCACGACCTGATCGGGGCGTCAAAACCTTACCCGCGAGCAACGCGCCGAGCCGGGCCATCTCGGCGGCCACGGCGTCGCAGCCGCTTCCCCGTGCTCATCTCGGCCTCGATTCGCTCGGAAACGCGTTCGTGAACCTGGATCGAGCCTCCCAATAAACGTGCGGGTTTCCGAACACCGCGACATGGCGGAACGCCCGCCGGCTGCCACGACGAGGTCCTAGTCCGGGAGGCGATCGTTTCCGAACACGCTAGGTCAGCCAGACTGTCCCGACTCACCGCGCTTGCCGTAGGTCTCGCCCTGATTGATCACCTGGATCTGCCCGGTCCCGGCCGGGCGCGTCGGCGGCACGATCACGAGCGTGATCTTCAGGCCGTCGACCTCGTCCGGGCGCCGCTGCGCCGACACGGACAGGTTGATCGTGATCCACTCCCCCGCCTCGGGGCCACCGGCGGTCCGGCACGCGGTGCAGACGTGCGAGGTCGTCCCATACCAATGCGAGTAGCCCGTGATCGCCCCGGCCACCGACAGATCGCACCCCAGGGGCAACGCGAACCGGCCGTCGGTGACCTGTGACGAACCGCGATACCTGTCACCGGTCGCGGATGCGATCTTGCGGGTTTGTCCGCATCGGATCACGGTTGTTGTCACTGACTGACCACGCTAGTTGTCACCGTGGTCGGGGGTCGTCACTGGGCCTAAGTCGGCCAGGGTGACACTCAGCCGCAGTGGGCGCTCTCTCGCGTCGAGGTCGCACAGGTGAACCCGCATAGCTGACGATGCTGCATGGAGCCGTAGATGAGGCCGAGCGCGCGACATGCGGCTACACGAGATGTCTGAAACGGCTCGGGTACTGGACGTAGGGTGACGTTATGGCTCGTCTGATCCACCTCAATGGTCCTTCTGGCGTGGGAAAGTCGACTCTCGCCCGCCGCTATGCCAACGAGCATCCGGGAACCCTTGCGCTCGATCTGGATGTACTGGCGGGGTTCATCGGCGGGTGGAAGGAGAACTTCTTCGCGGCCTTGGAGATGGCACGGGACCACGGCCGGGAGCTAGCCTTGAGGCACCTACGCCAAGGATATGACGTGATACTTCCGCAGCTGGTGACCGTTCATGACCGCGATCCGGATCCGGATCCGGCCTTCGAGGCAGTGGCCCTCGGGGCTGGGGCTACTTACATCGAAGTGGCTCTCGTCATCGACGACCGCGCATATCGGCAACGCCTGCGTGGCAAACGCCCAGTCAACGATGTCGAGGCACATCTCCAGGCGATGCTGGAAGGTCCCGATTCTGACCTGGCCGACAGGATCCGCGGTCACCTTGATGAGTGTCTTACCAGCCGTCCGCGCGTGATCCAGCTGGATACAACCGGCGTCGGGGAGGACGAGTCATACGTGCGCCTCCTGAAGGCACTCGACGCGACGCAGGAAGACGCATTGTTGTCCTAGACGGGTAAATTCCGCTCATCGAGCCATGTTCACTACGCGGAGACATAGCCTGCAAGCAGCACACCGCAGTGGCTGAGCTCCTCTGTAGGCCTGTTGAGCGTGGCTGTTGTACAGCGTGACGGTCAGATGCCGTCAGTGTTGTTGCTCGGAGATTATGGCCGAGCCTCAGTCAACGTGCATGAGGGGCCGCTCAGTCTTTGCGGTGGCGTGTCACGAGGTCGATCAAGCCTTGGTGGGTCTCGGGATCGGATGCCGCGACCAGTCCTTGGATGCCGGTGTGCACTGCTTGCCCGGCGAGGTTGGTCACCACGCAGCCTGCTGCCTGGCATAGGGCGATGCCGCTGGTGAAGTGCACGCTGTCCCGCAAGTGCCCGTCGGTGATGTAGGCGGCCCGCCGTCCGGCCGCGACCCAGGCCAAAGCCAGTGTTGTGGATACCACACGGGGGCGGAAGTCATCGGTGAAGGCACCGTCCACCAGCATCCGTGCTGCGCGGAACGACACGGCATTGGGGAAAGATGGATCGAGATTGACATCCACGAGGCGGTCGCCCGCACCAGGCACCAGGGGCTCGTCGCGGCCGTCGCGGCGGAGGAATGCGCCGGAGCCACTGGTCCAGAAGACCTCACCGAACAGTGGGTCCGCAGACACGGCCACTATTACGTCGCGTGCTGCGCGCAGGGCGATGTTGACCGCAACCAGCGGCGTCTGCGCGGCGTAGTTCACGGTGCCGCACAGAGGGTCGACCAGCCAGGTCCGCGACCCGTTCCCTGTGTTCGCGCCGTACTCTTCACCGAGGATCACATCGCGCGGGTACGCCTCCCTCAGGACCTTCCGGATCACGCGCTCCGCGGCGAGGTCCACGCCAGTGGCGAAATCTTTGTCGCCCTTCTCGAATCGCTTGACGGCGCCTCCATAGGAACGCCGGATCACCTCGCACGCGGCGTTGACAGCACGGATCGCCACCTCCACGTCGGAGTCAGCTCGCATCTTCGTGACCACTTCATCCACAAATCGGATTCTTCCATCCACGGCAATCCCGTCGATCGGCGTGCCGGAGCGTTGAATGGCTGAACGTCCAGGGCAACTTGAGTGCAACTTGCCAACAATCATCTCCCCTGGCAACTGAAGCGCTCAGTTGTAGCGGTCCGGCCCGTCGCCCCCTTCTGGCGAGCAGGAATGCGCTTCGATGTCGCGGTGAATGTGGTTGAGCGGACCCGTTGGTCGCACACCTGTGGCTGGACTGACCTGGTGACGGCGGAGAACACCTTCCTCGATGCTTGTGGGCAGCCCACTGGGCAGCCCACTGGCCCGTGTACGACCACGGCGGGCACGCCCTGAGGACACGGGCCAGGCTGAGCCGGGACCGTCCTAGGCTTCCGTGGCGACCGCAGGGTGCGAGGCGGGCGTCAGCATCGGTCGAGCATGTTCGACAGCGCGGTTCGTTCCGGGACTGTGATCGTCAGCCCACACATGCCGGTTCGTGCCATTGGGTAACAGCTCTGGCCACGGCCTGGAGTTCGACGTCGAACCTGCGATAATGGTGCGCCTTCAGGGGAGGTGGCAGGTGCTTGCTTCGACGTGGGCCACTGTCGAGCTGCTCAGCCTGCCGCTCGTGACACCGTCCGGTGCGGGACGGGGCACCGGATTCTTCGTGGCCCCAGGCCTGCTTCTCACCAGTGGAGATGTCATCGCGGAGGGACTCCCCCTGGTCGATGACGACCTCTTCCTGCGGACCGTGCCCCAAGCCGCCGACTTCGACCTCATCAGCGATCCCGCTGATGAGGAGTTCGCGCTACTGCGTGCTTCTGACCGGCAGAGGGAACCGTACGCGGCGCTGTCAGACGACGTCGCTGTCGGCGACACTCTTCAGGTCTTCGGCTTCGCCGTCGGCGATCCCAGGAAGCTCCTCACCGCGTCTCTCCGATTGTCCGAGCCTTCCCAGTTCACCGTGGTGGACGGGAGGATCGAAGCAGGCTTCAGCGGCGGACCGGTGGTGAACGAGCGAACAGGTGCCGTATGCGGCGTGGCGCGGTACGAGAACGGTACCGCCAGGGTAATGCCGATCAGCGATATGCTCCAGCGCTTCCCCGGCTTTTGTCCTGCTCCGCGCTTTTCCCATCGATGGCTGGAACTGCTCGACGACGAGCAGCGTGAGGCTTTACGAAGCCGACGCCCCGGCGCGTCTCGGTTGGCTGAGTATCAAACAGCGATCGCGGGGTCTGGCGCGAGACCGTTGCTCGGAGACATGCTCGGGGTGACCGCACCAGCCGTGAAGATCCGGCTGCGCTCCGATGACCGACGGGATCCCTCGGTCACCGAGGTCCAGCAGGACCACCTGATTCTCCATCCGGACGCCCAGCTCGTCGGCGGCAAGGGCGCGGGAAAATCCAGCATGCTCCGGCAACTCACGGTCATGCTGGCAGGTCAGCGAATCCAGGGTGAAGGCGACCTCGTGCCCGTTCCGGTGAAGGCCAAGGCACTGGCGACCCACGGCACGGTGCCCGAGCTTCTCGCCAAAGGGGTGGCCGACGGTGCCGATCTCGATCTGAGCCTGGACGCGCTGACCGCCTTGTTCGCGGAACCACCCTTCGACGGCGGCCGATGGTTCGTCCTCGTCGACGGATTCTCGGAGGTGCGCGACCCCCAATGGTCGAACATGGTGCTGCAGCGGATCCGGCGAGAGCGCGACGACGGCAAGTACGCTTTCCTTCTGGCGGCGGATTCGCTGAGCCGGCACGAGCTGGACGTCATCTCCCGCGACGGGCGAGATCCGACGTACGCGCTCGGTGCTCTCGGCGATGGAGAGCTCTTGTCACTGGCCGAGAAGTGGCTGCGCGAGCTCGACGTACCCCGCGGAGCGGCCTCGGCAACAGGATTCCTCGAACGCGTCGCCGAAGCCGGGGCCAGTGAGCTGGCCGCGCTGCCGTTACCCGCGACCATGTTCGCCGTCCTGTACACGGCGGAGCCGGGCCGGGCCTTGCCACAGAACAAAGCTGCACTCTACGGCGCGTTCATCGGCCTACTCCTCGAACGCCGGCTGCCTGGACGGGAGTACCTGCTCGAGCCCATCGTCGAGGTGCTCAAGGAACTCGCCTGCGCGGGCCCAGAACCGGGTCGTCTGTCTGTTCCGGCCAACGACGATTTCGACCAGAACGCCCTGTCCACGAGACGGTGGCCGCACCTCGTGCACGACCTTCTGACCAGCAGCGGACTGATAGCCGACGTTCAAAACGAGTTCCTGGTCGATCGCCAGGCAGGCAGCGTGGTCTTCACCGACGAGACGGTCCGTGACTACCTGACGGCTTGCCGCCTCGCGGATCAGCACCCGAATCCGAGTCGTCTCAAGGCAAGCCGAGTCCTGGATACGTCGGGCGGCCTCGGCACGGTCAAGGCGTTCCTTGTCGGCATCTGGGCCGCTGAAGAGAAGAACATCGCCAGACCCCTGCTGCGTCTGCTCAAACGCCGGAACCCGGTCGCGGCCTATCGATTCGTCGCCGATCTCCCCAGCCAGGGAATATCCCTTCCACCCACCGTTCGCAAGACCTTGAGCAAACGGCTTTCCGAGCGAGTCGCCAGTGTGCGCGCGGTGCATACCGAGCGGAGAGAAGCGGGAGCGATACTCCGCCGGTTGGACAAAAGCGCCGCCATCCGAGTGTACGAGACGCTCGCGAGATTGCAGCCAGAGGACGCGCGTGCCTACGAAGCGATCGATATCCTGCTGAAGCACGCACCTTCCCTGGCTGTCTCGAGCCTGCTCTCCAAGTGCAAAGACCGCAGGATAAACGCCTGGCAGAAGCTGATTTTCGCCAGGATGCTGTATGACGCGGACGCCGCACAAGGAATGCATTGGCTGACGCTTCTCGTGCGCAATGGCCCGGATGACGTCTGGCCCGAGGCCGTCCAGGTGGTCAGCACCTTCGATCGCGAGCACGGTATTCTTCTTCTGCAGGAGAAGATCGCCACAGCCGTCCGGGACTCGCAACGACTACAGGCAGCCCAGTTACTGATGTCTTTCGATCCTGACCTGGGCACCGCGGAGCTGTCTCAGCTCACTCGGGATCAAGGCATCGAGCCACAAGTGCGGTTGGCGGCGGCCGTCGTGGCCATGCCCCGCCTCCCGGACAATGGAGCCGGGCTCTTCGCCCATCTTGCCGGCGAAGACCGGCTTGACCCGGAAATCCGGATCAAAGCGTGCGAGCACTTGGGCGATGACGATCGAGCCGTCCGCGTACTCGACATCTTGGCGACGGACAGCACTGTCGAAGCCGCCATCCGCTGCACGGCCGCCGAGCTCCACTTCCGGCTCAGACCGGACAGTGGACTTCCGATGCTGCTGGATCTCATCGCCGATCCGCGACTGGGTCACAGCCGGATCGCGGCGGCACGAGCGGTGGGCCGCCGAGAGCGGGACCACGCAGCCGGTCTACTGGCCGGACTCGCCGATGATCAGGCGAACGACGTGACACTACGGCGAAGTGCCGGGCTGGCCTTGGTGGAATTCGACAAGGCGGCCGCGGCGGCAGTGCTAACACGCTTGGCCAAGACCGGGGGCGGACATCACCGTCTCGCGGCGGCGGTCGCGCTGGCCGGGGTCGACCAGCAGGCAGGCATCGACGTGCTCTGGGCGATCATCCGCAGCTTCGCTCAGCTGGAGACAAGGGAAAAGGCGGCCGCGGAACTCACCAAACTCGATCGCGGCGACGGGAAGGCGGCATACGGCTTGCTGGTGGACGACCTGCGGCTCCCCGTCGACACGAGGATTCGGCTGAGCAGGTTATTGGCACGCTACGACAAGGCAGCGGCGATCGCGGCCGTGCGAAGGATCGTGGACTCCCCGATAGCGACACAGAGACAGCGGTCGGCCGCCTTGACACAACTGGGGCAGTTCAGCCCCCGGGAAGCCATGGCGCTCCGGTCCAAGCAGGCGAACGCTTCAGCGGCGCCACCCACGAGCACACGCGAACTGGACAAGCTGGCGAAGCTCAGCAAGCCACGGCAGATCAAGGCGTACAACGAGCGAATCGGCAACGCCAAACTCGATGCCTCCGACCGGTTGGAGGCCGCGGACCGACTCACCTCGTTGAGCCCCAAGGAGGCGCGAGCCGGGTTCGAATTGATCGAGGCGGACCGAAAGGTGCCGAAGAAATTCAGGGACAAAGCAGCCAAGGCCGCGCGCAAGATTCGCTGAACTCAGATCCGCAGTGCGAGAATTCCTTGATTGGTCCCGACGATCAGCCTGTCGGCCGCCGCGAACGCCAGCGCCTTGATCTCGGCATCGAGGTAGACCGTACGAGATTTGCCGTCCAGGTCCTCGATTTCGACAAAGTATGTGCGCGCGATGGCGAAGCCGCGGCGCGCGTGGTAGGCGATCGCGGTTATGCTCTCCTTGCCGGATCTTTCCTCGATCAGGCTCAACCCGGTACTCACCCGCAGACCGAACATACTCGTTTTCCCGTTCCCCAGCGTCCACAGGCGGAAAACACCGTCCTGACCACCTGCGGCCAGGACGTTCCTGCCGTCTACCCTGGCGAATACGGCCACCGCCGATTCCGGTTTCGCTTCGGTGAACGAACCGCGGACAGGGCCCCACAGGACACCGTGTTCACTTTCCGAACCGATGGGGAGACGTTCGACCCGGCCGGTCGCCCGTCCGACCGAGACGGCCAAGATCGGATAGAGATAGCCGACGAGTGGGCTGGTCATCCGAGCACCGGTCTCGAGATTCCACGCGTCGACCGAGCCGTCGCTGCCACCGCTGACAGCCACCAGCTGCTTGTCGGCGATCGTGCAGGCGACCGCCCGTACCGGATGACCGTGGTTCAACTGTCTCCTTCGCGCCTCGCCGGTCTCCAGGTCCCAGATGCGGATGACGCCGTCTTCACTGCCGCTGAGCAGGATCGCCGTGCCCGCGACGCTGCCCACCGCGATCGCGCGTACTTCGGCCGAATGCCCCTCGAGCGGCTCACCGAACGGTTTCCCGGTTTCGGCGTCCCACAACCGGATCGTCGCGTCGTCGCTACCGCTCACGACGACCACCCGGTTACGGACCCTGGCGATCGCGATGCACCGGAGGCCCCGGAGATGGCTGCTTTCGAAAGATTTGTCGCCGTTGTGGACGGCCAGGTCGTGTACCCGGACGGTGCGGTCGTCGCCGCCACTGATCGCCAGAGGCTGGCCGTCGAGCCCGCCGAAACCCACCGCGTGGATACTGCTTTCGTGGCCCGCGAAGGAGTGGGCGAACTCGGAGCCGGTGTTCAGGTCCCAGGTGCGGATCTTCCGGTCGGTGTGGCCACAGACCACGATGAGCCGCCCATCCAGGTATCGTGCGGCGACGGCACGGGCCGGGTTGCTGCGGCTGTCGATGATTCTGCCGACCACCTCACCGGTCATCAGATCGAACGCGCCGATCGAGCCGTCCGAGCTGCTCGTCACGACGATCAGGCGCTCGGCGGTCTCGACGGTGTCCATCGCGACGACCGACGACATTCCCCGGTTCCACTTGCGAGAACCCGCCTGGCCGCTGAGCAGGTCCCAGACCCGGATCATGCCGTCGAGTGCGCCGCTGATCGCGAGTGGCCGCAGCCTGGTAGAGATCTTAACCGCCGTGATGCTGTCCTTGTGCCCCTCGAAACAGGCCCTCGCTTGTCCGGTCGACAAGTCCCACGCCCGGACCGTTCGGTCGAACGAACCCGTGACGAGTGTGGGCACTCCGTCGACCTCGGCGAACGCCATCGCCCGGATCTGGTGTATGTGCCCGGTCAGCGGCGCGCCGATGGGCATCCCGCTGCCGTAGTCCCAGACGTGCACCTGCATATCGTCGCCGCCGCTGACCAGGATCGGCTTGCTCTCCAGCTCCCCGAGCACCACCGCGTAGACCGCGCCCCTGTTCGTTTCGATCGCTCGTTTGTCCGGAACCCCGGTGGCCAGATCCCACATCTTGATCGTGCCGTCCTCAGAACCGCTGACGACGACCGGATGACCGTAGGGATCACCTACGGCGATCGACGTCACTCGCGCCTGATGTGCTTTGACAGTCAGGTTTCGGCTGCGCCGCACCCACTGCGCCCACAAGGTACGCCAAGGTGGTTCCGGCCATTCCGCCGCGATGTTCTTCGCCAGAACGGTGGCGCGATGACAGTGCGCGGCCAGTTCGAGGTACGAGGCGTGCTCACCGACCGGTTTGTTCCACAGATGTTTGAGCGTCCTGCTGTAGGCCTGCGCCGCCGGACTTCGCATGGTGTCGTCGTCGGCGGCCAAGGCCGTCAGCAGGGGGGCGCGCTCGGCATTGAGCAGATACACCGGATCGGCCAGCAGGTTTTCGAGTGTCCCTGCCTTCTCCGCGTGGGTCGCGAGATGGCGCAGCGCGTAGGTGTGCGCTCGCCACCAGTCGACCTTCCCGTTCGCTGTCGTCGCACGGTCGATCCAGAACTCGAAGATGGCCTGATGCGAGGCCCGCTCGTCCCGGTCTTCTCGTAGATGCTCAGCCAGCGCTTCGTGGTAGAGCCGGTAAACCGAACGCTCTCGTTCCTCGGCCTCGATGACATAGAAGCCGGCTTTATCGACAAGCCAATCGATATCCGCCATCGTGTAGCTCCGCCCGGCCAATACCGTGGCTTGCGCGGCCCAGATGTCTTCCCATGGCAAACCGCTACCCCGCGCGTAGGCCAGTGGCGCCAGCAGGTCACGTGCCTTTTCCGCTTCGGCTCCGAGTCGCCCGTCGAGGTCCAAGCGCATTGCCTCGGCCGCGTAGCGGGGAAGCGCCGCTCTCCACCGATCGCTGTAGGGATTGGGGATGTCCTCGCGGAGCGCGAGACTTCGTCCGGTGATGAGTGCCACCAGAAACGACTGTCCGGCTGCCGTTCCCACCGCTGTCGCGACCGCATCGAGCACATGCGGCGGAGCGGCGGGGTACGGCGAATCCGGGACCAGGTCGAGGAGACACCTCTTCACGTAGGTAGTGACACTCTCCGGATCGGCGTAGCGCTCGGAGTCGAGATCGAGCGCTTCGAACGGTCCGCCGAGCTTGCCGAGGAGAGGCGTACGGGTACCGAGCAGCAACCGCAGCCTGCTGCGAGGCGCACCACGGAGAAGCGGGGAAAGTACCCGCATCACGAGTTCGTCGGCGTCGGTCGCTTCGTCGAGTGCGTCGATCACGGCGACGAACGGGCGTTGCCGATCCGCGAGTTCGGCGAGCAGGTCGCCCGGCGTGGTCGCTTCGATCTCGGCGTCCTGGCAAAGCTTGGCCAGGACCTGAGCGCTGGTCTGGCCACGGGCGTGGATGAAGGTGTCGATTCCCCTGCGCGGCGGAATGGTCTCAGGAGGCAGCTGGTCCAACCGGGGTACCTTCTGCCGGTGCTGGGGATGCGCGAGCACTGTCAGCCGGGACAACAGCGCCGATTTCCCGGAGCCGGGTGCGCCATGGACCACTCGGCTGCGGCCATCGCGATCGAGATCCCGCAACCAGTCGCAGAGATCCTTGAGTGCCTCGTGGCGACCGGTGAACAACCATTTGTCGGCCTGCGGACGGTCCAGCCCCTGTGCCCTGGGGAGAACATGGTCCTTCAGATCCCGATCACGTTCCTGCCGCCGTTCGTAGTCGAACTGTGTGCGGAGGTCGAGGCCGCGAAGCCAGGTGTTGAACCGCGGGTTGGGGAGGAACTTGCTCTCGCTTTCTCCCGCACCCAGCCGTTGCGCATGTTGCGACGGTGCCTTGTCAGGGTCCGAGTTGATCATCGAGACGACCGTGTCCAGTTTGAGGAACGGCACGTCGTGACCACCGCTGCCGCGGTGCGTGATGGCGCGCTCCAGCGCTTGGGTGAAAGTCCCTGCCAGCGCCTCTTCGCTCGGCCGCGTCGCGGTCAAGATCTCGAAACCCGGCTGGTTCGCCAGTCCGCGAAGCCTGCCCAGCGCGGCGGTGCCGAACCTGCTCATTTCCGCGCCCGCCTTGCCTGCGTGGCAGGTGTCGAGAACGATGAGCAGTCGCTGTACCCGGCTGCCGACCCAAAGCCACCTGGCCAGGTCACCGGCCAGCAACCCGGTGCCGACCAGATCTTCTGTGGTGTCGACGAGCGGGAACAGGAACTCGCCGCTGTCATCCACTTGGCCATGCCCGGTGTAGTAGAAGACGACGTGGTCTTCGGACGTCATCGCCTTCGAGGTGACGACCTCCCTGATCCCCGCGCGGAGATCCGCGAAACGCATATCCGCCGTGAAACCGGGGGCCTGCCGGTACCCGAGCCCGGACTCGGGTGCCGTGAACAACCGCACCATCCGGTCGATCTCTCCCGAAAGCTCTGGTCGGTCACCGAGGTCGGGGCAATGCGGGTGCCGGGTGGTTCCGGTCGCGATCAGGATCCGCCGCGGCCGCCGGTCAGACATGACGGAAGGCCGCCGCGATCGCGCGGCCGGTGGCTTCGCTCGTCAGGTACCGGGTGGCGTCATGGGCTCGAGCCCCGCAATGGACGACCGTCGTCGAGACCCGATCACCGAAGAGGGGTCGCAAATCCTTGCGCAGTGCCAAGATGTCGCCGTCATCGACTATGTTCGCCCATCCCGCCGCCGACCCGGGCCATCGACCCAGACCGTGTTCGTCTGCAGGCGGCCGCAATCGGTCGAAGACCAGGTTCCGGATGCCGAGCGGCGATCCCAGTGTGACCAGGGTGTGCACCGGCCATTCAGGGTGAGCACAGAGTGCTTCGTAGGCGACCACGGATCCCAGCGAATGGCCGACCAGAACCCGGGTGTCCGTGCCGACCGCGTCGGCGACTCGCTCGATAGCGGCTTTTCGGACGTGTTCATCGGTGAAATAGTTTCTGACCTGCTTGAGCGAGAAGATCATCGCTCGTTCCGCGATCCCGGCAAAGAATTTCGAATTGCTCAGCGCGTCAAGGGCCCGTTGGACCGACCTGGGCGTACGGGCCAGCGTCCGCTCGTCCGGGCCGACGAGTGCGGTGTCGTGGCGTGCCGCGTGTTCCCACCAGGTCTCCAAGAGGCCGAGTTCGATCTCGTCTCGGACGTCATCAGCCTCATACCAAGGTACTTCGCTGGACAAGGTCCGTGAGGCCGGCCGGAACACATCGCCGTAGAAGGCGCAGATCAGGTCGGCCGGCTCGAGACCGGCCCCCGCTCGTCGCAAGCCATCGAGCATGGCGGGGAACCAATTCGAATGCATGACCGCTTCCCCACGATATTCGTTGCCGATGCCGTGGACGCCAACCACCAGTGCCAAGATCCCTCATTCCTGACCGCGACGTGTTCCCGGACACCCTAGCGACAACTTCGTTGGCACGTCGACGGTCTCGACGAAGGGCATCACCACGACGCCGTCGGCATTCTTCACCTGGATGACGCGGTCGGCGTCGTGGACCATGTCGGGTGGGGGTGGGGTGGATGCCGCGTGAGGAAAACCCGTTGGCCGCCGGGAACGGGCCGTTAGTGGAGTTCGCACGAGATTTGCGGCTATTGCGCGAAAAAGCGGGTAAGCCGACCTATCGCGTGCTCAGCGCGCGAGCGCATTACTCGGAGGCCGCGCTGTCGCAGGCCGCCGCGAGGCGGAAGCTCCCCAGCCTCGACGTGACGCTGGCGTACGTGCGGGCGTGCGACGGGGACGCCGAAGAGTGGGAGCGTCGGTGGCGCGAGCTGTCGGTCGCTCCGCAGCCGCCCGCGCCGCCGGACCTGGACGAGTTGCCGTACACCGGGCTCGCGCCGTTCCGGGCCGAGGACGCGGCTCAGTTCTTCGGCCGGGAAGCGCTCGTGGAGGAAGTGCTCGACCGGCTGACCCGGCATCGGGGCGTGGTGGTCGTCGGCGCGTCGGGCACCGGCAAGACCTCGGTGCTGCGAGCGGGGGTGACACCAAAACTGGCCGGGCCCACCGTCGTGCTGACGCCGGGGCCGCATCCGCTCGAGGAGTGCCTCATCCGGCTGGCGCGCCTGGCGGACATGCCGGTCGCACGGCCGACGGATGATCCGCGGGGACTGCACCACGTCGTCCGGCGGATCGCCCCCGAAGAGGGTGAACTGGTGCTGGTCGTCGACCAGTTCGAAGAGGTGTTCACGCTCTGCGCCGACCGCACCGAGCGGATCCGGTTCATCGACCAGTTGCTCACGGCGGCGGACCGCCGAGCACAGCAACTGCCGGGTGGTGCTGAGCGTGCGCGCCGACTTCTACGGGGATTGTGTCGGGCATCCCGCGCTGTCGCACGCCTTGCGCGAAGAGCAGGTGACGGTCGAGCCGATGACGATCGACGAGCTGCGCCAGGCGGTCGTCCGCCCCGCCGCGCTCGTGGGCTGCCGGGTGGAGACCGCGCTGGTCGCCCGGGTCGTCGCCGACGCCGCCGGGCAACACGGCGTGCTGCCACTGGTCTCCCACGTGTTGATGGAGACGTGGCGACGTCGTCGTGGCACGACGTTGACCGTTGAAGGGGTATGAGGCCGCGGGCGGGATCGAGCACGCCGTCGCGCATACGGCCGAGGTCACGTTCACCGCGCTTTCCCCCGGACATCGGCGCACCGCCCAGCAGGTGTTCCTGCGGCTGTGCGCACTCGGCGAGGGAACCAAGGACACCAAGCGGCGGGCGAGCCGGGACGAACTCGACCAGCTCGGCGGCGATGTCCGGTCGGTACTGGAGCACCTGGCGACCGCGCGGCTGCTCGTGCTGGGCGAGGACAGCGTGGAAATCGCGCACGAGGCCCTCATCCGGTCTTGGCCGCGTCTGCGCGAATGGCTCTCCGAGGACCGCGAGGGGCTGCGCGTGCACCGCGACCGAGAATCGGCAGCACCGTACCGCACCAGCTAGGCAGGCTGCGTTGAAGCGCTTCGAGCGGCTGGTTGGCCCTGACGGCATTCTCGATGCCCCGACCCGGCAAGAGCGAGCCGCCGCCGCAAGAAGGGCGCACTTTCAACGACTCGCACTCCTCAGCTCCATCGCACGCCGACGAAGAAGGGGTCAAGGGGTCGCAGGTTCGAATCCTGTCAGCCCGACCGGAACGAAGAGCCGCTTGATTTGGATGAGAGTCCAAATCAAGCGGCTTTTTCGTTCAACAGCTCAAGCCTGGTCGAGAAGGTGTTTCGTAGGGCTGTAGTCGATCTTCCAGTCCGTGTAGACACCCAAGGTGTCGTCGGTCAGACAGCGGAGACCGACGCTGATCCAGCGGACTTCCTCGTCGTCGCGCAGGGCGAAGCCCACCGCGACGGCGAACTCGCCGCCACCGCAGGGGCATTCGCACTCCTCGGGATCGGCCTCGGCCCAGTATTCAGCACTGTCCGCGATGAACGTCGCCGCTCCGCAAGCGACACAGACGCGTTGGGCGCAACCCTCATCGTCGTCGACGGCGACCCGGAACGCTCGGCCGGTGCAGTCCCGGCACACCGCCTCCGCCACTCGTGTCACCGGATAGCCACCGGCTCCGAAGTCAAGGATGAACTCGGCGAGCTCAGCGACGCCATCGCCGGGACCGCCACGTTGTTCGATCGTCACCGTGCCATTCTGCCGTGCGCGGGAAGATCTGCCGAAAGACAGACGCGCGGCGCGCCGGCGGTCGAGCAGCCTGGCGAGCATGAAGAAGATACGCGAGCTCGTGGCCGGTGGGCTGTGCCTGCTCACCGTTCTCGGTGGCTTGACGGGTACATCCGCCGCCGCCACGCCGAAACCCGGTCTGTCCTGGCAGGACTGTGGGGACGGCCTGCAGTGTGGCTCGATGGCCGTGCCGTCGGACTGGGCCCGACCCGGTCAGGCGCCGATCACACTCGGGCTGGCGAAGCTGCCGGCCACGAACGCCGCCGCCGGACACGGTGTTCTGCTGATGAACCTCGGCGGCCCGCAGGCGCAGATCTCCGCGTTCCGTCAACCGGCCTTCCAAGCACGGTTCGCGGAGCTGAGGCAGTGGTTCGACATCGTCATTTTCGATCCTCGGGGGTTCGAGGCGAGTAGCGGCATCTCCTGTCCGCTTCCGCCGCCAGCCGAGTCGGACTACGTGTTCCCGGACCAGGCCGCCTTCGACGAGCACGCCGAGCAGAACGCCCGTTTCGGCCAAGCCTGCGCCACTACCCCACTGGCGGGCAAACTCGACTCCTGGCAGGTCGCGCACGATCTGGAAGCCATACGAAAAGTGCTCGGTCAGCGGAAGCTCGACTACTTCGGCAACTCCTACGGCACCGTGTACGCACAGGCGTACGCCGATCTGTTCCCCGGCGGCGTCGGCCGGATGTATCTGGACAGCGTCATGGACCACACCGAACCTTCGCTGCGGAACTGGCTCGGCCAGCGCGCTCGCGCGAACGAGCGCACCTTGCACCGGTTCGCCGGCTGGTGCGCGGCTGAGCCGAGCTGCGCGCTGCACGGCCGCGACGTCCTGGCCGTCTGGGACGAGCTCATCGAACGGGCCGAACGGCAGCCGATCCCCGGCGGGGGCACCACGGTCAGCGCGAAGCAGATCGTCGCCCGGGCCGACGTCCGTTCCGAACGGCGCTAGCCCGCGTTCGCCACCGCCCTTGCCGAGGCACACGCGGGCGACGCGACGAAACTCGCCACCAAACCGGTGTTCCCACCCGATCCCGCCTTGATGCGGATCCCGACCTGTGCCGACTTCCCTTACCCCGGCGACTATCGAGCGGTCCTGGCGGTGGAGTCGTCCCTGCGCACGGTGGCGCCGCGGCTGGGGTGGCGTCAGGCGTGGATCTGGGCGATGGCCTGTGCGCGACTGCCGGGCAACGGCACGTTCCCGCCACACCGTCGTGACTTCACCGCGGTCCCGCCGGTCCTGGTAGTGGGTGGCGTGCACGACGACAACACCCCGCCAGAGTGGGGACGACACCTCGCCGCTCAGTTGCCCCGCGCCCGGTACCTCGCGGCGGACGGCGACCACGCGGTCTATGTGGACGGCAACACCTGCGTCCGGGCTCACGTACACCGTTACCTGACCACCGGCCTGCTGCCACCGGAGAACACGTTCTGTGCCTAGGGTTGCCGTCATGAAGCTCGTGCTGCTCGTGGTGGGAACCGCGGCGTTGCTGGTCGGTTTCACGCGATGGGAGAACCCGGGGGCCGACCTGCCGACGCTCGCCGCGATCAGCTTCGCCGTCTGCCTGCCACTGGCACTGTGCAAGAGGTTGCCGCTGACCGCGGCGATACTGGCCTCGGGGATCTCGTTGCTCGGCAGCCTGATCCCCGGCTGGCCGGGCCGGTTGGTGGCCATGGCGACGTTGTGCTGCGCCGCCTACTACCGGCCGCTGCGCCTGTCGTCGGTCGTGGCGGTGTCCCTGGTGTGGGTGATCGGCTACGGGATCCTGTCCAGCAAGATGGGCCCGGCCGCCGACCTGATCGTTCTCGGCGTCGCACTCCCGGTGGTCGGATACGCGCTGCGGCTGCAACGTGACCGGGCCGGGCAGACGGTCCGGCTTCGCCTCGCCGACGCGGACCGCGTGGCGGCCGAGGAACGCGCGCGACTGGCCAGAGACGTGCACGACAGCGTCGGTCACCACCTGACCGCGATCCGGTTGCAGGCCATGGCCACCCGCCGTGCGCTGGGTGGCGCGCCCGCGCTCGCCGATCGCGTGCTCGGCACCATCGACGACCTCTCCTCGTCCGCGCTGAGCGAGGTGCGTGTCCTGCTGACCACGTCGCATGGATCGCCGGGGCTGGCGGACATCGGCGACCTGGTCCGCCGACTGTCCACCGCGGACCGCCGGATCACGGTGCTCGGCACGGCGGCCCCACTGTCACCGGTCGTCGACCACGCCGCTTACCGGGTCGTACAGGAGGCTTTGACCAACGCGGTGCGGCACACCGACGCCACCGAGATCGACGTTTGTCTCCGACACGACCGGCACGGCATGGAGATCACGATCACCGACAACGGGGCCGTCGGCGCCGAAGCCGTCGAGGGACACGGCATCCGCGGTATGCGCGAGCGGGTGCGCGTGCTCGGCGGCACCCTGTCGGTCGGCCCCCGGCCCCGGCGCGGGTGGTCGGTGCGGGCGAGGATCCCGGCATGATCCGCGTGCTGATCGCCGACGACCAGGAGCCCGTGCGTGAGGCGTTGCGGCTGGTGCTCGACGGCGAGCCGGACATCGAGGTGGTCGACGAGGCGGCCAACGGCGCCGAGGCCGTCCGAAAAGCGCTGTGGCGACGACCGGACGTCGTGGTCATGGATCTGCGCATGCCGCACCTGGACGGGATCACCGCCATCCGACGGCTCACCGGGACCGAGCCGGCGCCACGCGTGCTCGCGCTGACGACCTTCGACCTCGACGATTACCTGTTCGGCGCGTTGCAAGCGGGAGCAGCCGGGTTCCTGCTGAAGGACAGCGAACCCGAGCTGCTCCTGGACGCCGTGCGCGCGCTGCACACCGGTCAAGGGTTGATCGACCCCCAGGTGACCGGGCGACTGATCAACCGGTTCGCCGCGCTCTCCCCGCGAGCACCGACGCGCGAACTGGAGCTGCTCACCCCACGCGAACACGAGGTGCTGCGGAGCGTCGCCCGAGGGATGAGCAACGCCGAAATCGCCGACACCCTGGTGATCGAACCCGGCACGGTGAAGACCCACGTCGCCAGGGTGCTCGGCAAACTGGGGTTACGCACCCGGGTCCACGCGGTGATTTACGCCTACGAGCACGGTCTGGCAGGCGACGAAACCCCGCCTTGAGGCGGTCACGGACCGAATGTCGTTCATCCGAGCGGTGGCCTGTGTGAGGATTCTCGGATGTCACCTCGTCCTCATGCCGACCTTGCTCGGTGGTGCGTGGAGCATCTCGGCAGCCCGCCGTCGGAGGAGATCTTCAGATCCGGGCATCTCTCCACCGTCATAGGTCTCCGGCTGGCCGACGATCGTGAGGTCGTGGTCAAGGTGCGCCCCGACTCTCCGCGAGTGGCGGCCTGCGTCGAAATCCAGCGCCGCGTGTTCCAGGCCGGCTTTCCGTGCCCACAGCCGCTCACCGGCGCCGTCCCTTTCGGCGAGGAAATCGCCACCGCGGAGGTCTACGTCCCCGGCGGCGCCCTGCTCCCGAACGCGGACCACGCCGCCGGGGCCTTTGCCGAAGCCTTCGCGAGGCTCATCAACCTCGCGCCAAGGCCAAGTGAGGTGTCCACGCTCGACCCGGCACCGTCGTGGGCGGCCTGGAACCACGCCGAAGACGGACTCTGGCCGTGTCCCGAGGATTCCGACACCGACCTCAACGAGGTGGCCGGTCCGGCGTGGATCGACGACGCCGGGCGTCGTTCCCGCGATCGGCTGCGAGCCGGCGAGTCCGAAACCGTGATCGGTCACTGTGACTGGCTTGCCGGTAATTTGCGCTGGGACGGAAACGAACTCTTGGTGGTGCACGATTGGGACAGCATGATCGTCGACAGCGAAGCCGTACTCGTCGGCTTCGCGGCCGCGCTGTATTCGACCGTCAGCGTGGACGAGCTGGCTACCGTCGAGGACACGGAACGTTTCCTCGACGCGTACGGCCGGGAGTTCAGCCCCGACGAACTGGAGCGGTCGTGGGCGGCCGGAGTGTGGACCAGGGCCTACGACGCCAAGTATCAGGCCACGGTCGGGCGGCCCATCACCTCATTGTCCGAGGATGAGGCTCGCGAGCGACTCCGTCGCAGTGGGACCGGATTCCAGAAATAGAACATCGAAGGATGGCGTCATGCGGAAACTGATCTACGGCATGAACCTGAGCCTGGACGGCTACATCGCCGCGCCCGACGGCGACCTCGGCTGGGGAGTGCAGAGTGACGAGCTGTTCCAGTGGTGGCTCGAGCGGGAGCAGGCGGTCACCCTGTTCCTGTACGGGCGCGGGCTTTGGGAGACGATGAGTTCCCACTGGCCGACCGGTGACCAGCAGCCGGGCGCCAGCCAGGCGGAGATCGAGTTCGCGCGGAACTGGCGGGACACGCCGAAGGTGCTGTTCTCCTCCACGACGGCCGGCGAGGCCGACTGGAACACCCGCGTGGTCACCGGCGACGCGATCGCCGAGATCACCCGGCTCAAGGCCGGGGACGGCGGGCCGATGAGGGTCGGTGGCGCGACGCTGGCCGGGGCGGCCATGCGGGCCGGGCTGGTCGACGAGTACGAGATCGTCACCCATCCGGCGCTGGTTGGCGGCGGCACGCCCTTCTACACCGCGCTGGACAGCGGGGTGAAGCTCGATCTGGTGGAGACACGGACGTTTCCCGGCGGGGTGGTCCTGGCCAGGTACGAGAGGCGTTGAGCGCGGCGGGTTTCAGCGGCTCACGACGATCTCGCGTTCCACACCGGCCAGTTTCTCGGGATTGCGCACGTGATAGGCGCCGGTGACACACCCGTTCTCCACGCGCACCGCCAGCACGCCGTCGATCTCGCCGTCGACACGGATGAGCAGCCCCGGGCCGCCGTTGATCTGAACCGGCTCGACCGACCGTTCCGCCTCGCGTTTCCACCAGCCGACCGCCAGCAGCCGGGCCACCTTGTCCGCGCCGACGACGGGCCGCAGCAACGCGTGTTTGACTCCACCGCCGTCGCTGAGGGCGACGACGTCCGGCGCGAGGATGTCCAGCAGGCCTTGGAGATCGCCGGTTTCGACGGCCGTCTGGAAGGCCTGAAGCGCGGCCCGGTGTTCGGCGGGGGTACCGGTGCCGCGGGGCCTGCGAGCGGCGACGTGCGCCCGCGCCCGGTGCGCGATCTGGCGTACGGTGCCGGAAGTCTTGCCGACGGCTTCGGCGATCTCCTCGTAGTCGAGCGCGAAGACCTCACGCAGCACGAAAACCGCTCGTTCGGTCGGCGAAAGTGTCTCCAACACCAGCAGCATCGCCATCGAAACGCTGTCGGCCAGCTCCACGTCCTCGGCCACATCCGGCACGGTCAGGAGCGGTTCCGGTAGCCACGGACCGACATAGGACTCCTTGCGCCTGCCGAGCGTCCGCAACCGTTTGAGCGCCTGCCGGGTAATGATCCGGACCAGGAACGCGCGCGGGGACAGCACCGTTTCGAAGTCCACGCCCACCCATCGCAACCAGGTCTCCTGAAGGACGTCCTCCGCGTCGGTGGCCGAGCCGAGCATCTCGTAGGCCACGGTGAAGAGCAGGTTGCGATGGGTCACGAACGCCTCGGTGGCGGTGTCCGTCTCGTGTTCGTCCCGTTCGCTCATCGCCGGTTCCGTCCTCTCGTCCGCGAACGTGTCAGATCCATACGACCCCGGCCGCCCTCCCCTTGTGACACCCGCAGCCCGTGGCCTGTGTCACAAGACCTGCCTGTCACGCCGAGCGGATCGCCGGGATCTCTTGGGCACGACGACGCGATGCCGACAGGAAGGAAGTCCACCCATGTCCATGACGACGACGGGTCCGCGGTCACGCATGCCCAACCCGATCCCCTTCGTGCCCGAAATGGCCGAAGTCGCCGGCGGCCTGCACAAGGTTCTCAGGAACGGCGCGATCCCCCTGACGACCGTGCACCTGCTACAGCTCCGTGCCGGGCAGATCCTCGGCAGCACGTACTTCACCATCCGCGAAACCCGCAATCTTCGCGAGGCCGGGGAACCCGAGGAACGCATCACCGCCGTGGCGACCTGGCGGGACGCCACCTGCTTCACCGACGCGGAACGGGTCGCGCTGCAACTGACCGAGGCCGTCCTCACCCCGAATCCGTCCGGCGAGCGTGTCCCCGATTCGTTGTACGCCAAGGCATCCGCGTGCTACGACGCCAAAGCACTGTGGACGCTCGTCATGGCGATCGCCCACATCGGCTTCTTCGCCCCCGCCGCGCTCATCGCCAAGCCGATCCCCGGGATGCCTCCCGGCCAGAACTACACCGACTGACGATCCTCTCTCGAAAGGCAAAGAACATGAGCACCGGCAAGATCGCGGTGGCGGGCGCCACCGGGCGACTGGGCGTCCACGTCGTCGACGTCCTCGCCGAACGAGGCCATCGAATCGTGCCCGTCTCCCGGGCGACCGGCGTGGACATCATCACCGGTGAAGGTCTCGACGAGGCCCTCGACGGTGTCGAAGTGATCATCGACGTGGCCTCGTGGCACGGCTCCGAACAGGAAGCGGCGACGGAGTTCTTCCGGACGTCGGCACGCAATCTGCACGACGCGGGCCGCCGGGCGGGGGCGGCCCGGATCACCGCGGCGTCCATCATCGGCGTCGACAGGGCCACCGCCGGTTTCCTCGCCGCCAAGAAGGTGCACGAGGAACTCCTCCTGGCCGGCCCTCTCCCCGTCCGTATCCTGCGGGCCGCGCAGTTCCACGAGTTCGTCGGGCAGCTGCTGGACTGGCAGCAGGGCGGCGTCGCCCATCTCCCGTCCCTGCCCACTCAGCTCGTGGCCTGCCGAACCGTCGCGGAGGAACTGGTCGACCTCGCCTTGGCCCCCGAGGCGCCGGAGACACCGATCCCCGAGATCGCGGGACCCCGCAAGGAGAACATGGCCGAGGCGGCCAGGCTCCTCGGTGCCCGCCGGGGCATCCAGGTCGTCGGCATCGAAGGCGGCGGCATACCGGACGCGGAGATCGCCGCGGCCGGCGGTTTCCTGCCCGGACCACACGCCAGGCTCGCGGGTCCCACGTTCTCGGAGTGGCTCGACACCCGGGAAGGCGCGAAATGACCGAAACCTGGGAAGTGCCGCTTCATCTGCGGCGGACCGGCATCGATCCGGTCGGGGAACTGGCGAAAGCTCGCGACGACGAGCGCGTGGTGCGGGTGGAGACGCCCGCCGGGCCACCGGCGTACCTGGTCTCCCGGCACGAGGACGTCCGCCAGGTGCTGGCGGACACGGCCCGGTTCAGCAGCGCCGGGACGCCGTTCTCCGCCGCGGGGCAAGGAAACGCCGGTGTGGCGGGGCAGCTGATCACGCTCGACCCTCCCGAACACACGCGGCTGCGCCGGCTGCTCACCCCGGAGTTCACCGTCCGGCGCATGAGCAGGCTCCAGCCGCGGATCACCGAGATCGTCGAAACGGCCCTGGACGATCTGGAGCGCGCCGGTAAGCCTGCCGACCTGGTGGCGCACTTCGCGTTGCCTGTCCCCTCGCTGGTGATCTGCGAGCTGCTGGGTGTCCCCTACGCCGACCGCGCCGGATTCCACGAACGCGCCGTGCGCATCCTGGACACCTCTTTGCCGGTCGAGGATCGCGTCGCGGCGCAGCGGGAAGACCACGACTACATGGCGGGACTGGTGGCCCGCGCCCAGGCGGATCCGGGCGAGGACCTGCTGGGCATGCTGGTGCGCGAGCACGGCCGGGAGCTGACGTCCGCCGAGCTGACCGGTATCGCGGGGCTTCTCCTGCTGGCCGGGCACGACACGACCTCGAACATGCTCGGTCTCGGCACGCTGGCCCTGTTGTGGCACCCGGACCAGCTGGCGATGCTTCGCGACGATCCGGTACTGGTCGAACCCGCCGTCGAGGAATTGTTGCGCTGGTTGTCCATCGTGCAGACGCCGCCACCTCGGACGACCACGACGGAGGTGGAGATCGCCGGGCACACCATCCCCGCGGGATCGCTCGTGCTCTGTTCTCTTCCGGCGGCCAACCGCGACCCCACCCTGATCGGCGATCCGGAGATCCTCGACATCACCCGGGGCACCACCGGCCACGTCGCCTTCGGACATGGCGCGCACCATTGCCTCGGGGCGCCGCTGGCGCGGATGGAACTGCGCATCGCCCTCCCGGCGCTGCTGCGGCGCTTCCCCGATCTCGCGCTGGCGGATACTGACGACCAGGTGGACTTCCGCGTCTTCAGTCTCGTGTACGGCGTGCGCTCGTTGCGGGTGACCTGGTGAGCGGATAGGACCGGTGTGTCCTCGGTGGTCGTGAGTGGTCGCCACTCACGACCACCTCAGCCCGCCGTGGCGGCCAGCGAAGTCTTCTCGGTCTCCTGTTCGCAGCCGAGAATCGACGCCAGCAGGCCCGGGTAGCGCTCGGCGAGGTCTTCGGTGCGCAACGAGAGCAGGTTCTCGCGGCCCGCCGGGCGCTGCCAGATCACGCCGGAATCCCGCAGCACCCGCCAGTGGTGGGTCAGGGTGGATTTCGACATCGTGGCGTCGAGGTCGGCGCCGACGGTCCCGCAGGCCTGCTCGCCGCGCTGGGCAAGGATCCGGACGATGTTGAGCCGGATGGGGTTGCCCAAGGCCGCGAGCACGTTCTCCAGCCGGATCTGGTCACGTTCGGGGTGCTGGGCGATCATGCCGAAAAGTGTAGACGATTGTGCGGCCGGACGCGCACTATCGTACGGTCGCCATCCGACTACAGTACGTCGACTCACGAACTGATCACGGGGTCCAGGTTCCGCTTTGCTCGATAGTACGTTAAATTTCGTACAGTCGTACTTCTGCTGACCTGAACTTGGAGTCGCGTGCCATGTCGTCACCCTCTACAGCGGCGGGCCACCGCTCGCTCGGCTGGACCCTGGCGCTGCTCGCGCTGGCGCAGCTGATCTTCTCCCTCGATCTGAACATCGTCTTCGTCGCGCTGCCCGAGATCGGCGCGGACCTGGGCTTCACCGATCAGACCCTGCAGTGGGTCGTCGGCGCCTACGCGGTCTTCGCCGGTGGTTTCCTGCTGTTCGGCGGCCGGGCGGCGGACCTGTTCGGGCGCCGCCGGGTCTTCGTGATCGCGTTGACGCTCTACGCGCTTTCGTCGCTCGCCGGCGGCCTCGCCACCAGTCCGACGATGATCATCGTCGCCCGCGCCGTACAGGGCATCGGCGGCGCGCTGCTACTGCCGTCCACGCTGTCGCTGATCAACACCCTGTTCGAAGAGGGCCCCCGCCGGAACAAGGCCCTCGCCGTCTGGGGTGGCGCGGGGGCGAGCGGGCTCACGGTGGGAGCGCTGCTGGGCGGGCTCCTCACCGAAGGATTCGGCTGGCCCGCCGTCTTCTACGTCAACGTCCCGCTCGCGGGGATCGTCGCCCTCGCCGCGCTGTACTTCATCCCGCGTGACGAGCGCCGGACCGACTCCCGCAAATTCGACTTCCCGGGCGCCCTGACGGTCACCATCGGTGCGACACTCCTGGTGTACGTCCTGGTCCAGGGTCCCGAAGACGGCTGGAACTCCATCGGCATCGTCGTCGCGGCCGTACTGGCGGTTCTCCTGCTGATCGCCTTCGCCGTCATCGAGGCGCGCAGCTCGGACCCGCTGATGCCGTTGCGGCTGTTCAGCAACCGCAGTCTCCTCGTCGGCATCACGGTCACCTTCATCTACATGGGGACCTTCGGCGCGCTGCCGTACTTCCTGACGACCCTGTTCCAGGGCGTCCACCGGTTCTCCGCGCTGGAAACCGGGCTCGCCTTCCTGGTCCCGTCGCTCGCCATCGCGACCGGCACCCAGCTCGGTGGCAAGATCGCGACCCGGCTGGGGGTCCGCCCGACGTTGTGGATCGGTTTCGGGATCGGCATCGTCGGCACCGCGGCGCTGGCCGTCGGCTTCGACGCGAACAGCTCCTACCTGGTCGCGGTGCCCGGCCTGGTCATCTCCGGCGTGGGCCAGGGTCTCGTGTGGACAGCCATGTTCATCGCCGCGTCGTCCGGCGTGGCACCGGAGGAACAGGGCGTCGCCAACGGGATGGCCACCACGACACTGAACCTGGGCTACGCGATCGGCCTCGCGGTCCTGATCGCCGTCGCCAACGCCGGAACCACCGGACTTTCCGGTGAAGAAGCGCGGATCGCCTCGGCCGACGGCGGCTTCGTCGCCGTTCTGCTCGCGGCCGCGGGAATGCTGCTGGGATTGCTGATCACTCTCGTCCACCCCAGGACTTCCGAGTCGCCCGCCCCCGGGGGCGACCAAAAGTCCGGCGAGAGCGAGCCCGCGACCGCGCGAGTCCCGTAGCCGCTCCTGGGGTCGCGGTGAGCCGGATCGGAGCGACCGGCCCACCGCGACCCCGCCCCTCAGCCGGCTGCCGCGTCGATCTCCTGGAGCAGCAGCGCGCACCGGGCGATGTCGTCGCTGGTGGGCGGTTCCCAGGTCGCGACGCCGTGGAGCTGGTCGAGCCAGGCGGGTACGACGGCGGCCGCGTCGGGTGGCGGGTGCGTCTCGGCCTGGTGCCCGGTACCGGTGGCGATCACGAGCCGCCCACCGCTCACCGTGCACGATCCCCCGGCGCGGTCGACACGGACGTCGAAGCCGCCGGGGCGCGACGTCCATCCACAGTGGAGCGTCACCGGCACACCGTCCCAGTCCAGCCGGGCCGTTCCGCCGACGTCCATGGCGATGCCCGGAGCCCGGTCCTTGACCGCGGAGACGACACGAAGGCCCGCGTCCGGGCGCAGCCACAGCAGCAGGTCGAGCAGATGGATCCCGAGGTCGGCGAGACCACCGACACCGCCCTGGCGGGGGTCCAGCATCCACGCGGTCCGGCCGCGGAACCAGCCGTCGAGCAGCCCCGGATGGGAGAACCGGGCCCGCACCGACGTCACCGGCCCGCCGGATCCCGCCGAAAGAAAGGTGCGCAGCCCGCGTAAAGCGGGTGCGCACCTGAGGAACATCGCGGTGGTCACCGGGACCGCGGCGGCGTCGATCAGCGACGTGAGTTCGCCGGTTTCCTGGACCGTCGCGGCGAGAGGTTTTTCCACCAGCGCGGGCTTTCCCGCTTCGATCGCCGCACGCAGCAACCGCGGATGATCAGCGGTCACGGAGTCGATGATGACGGCGTCGGCGTCATCCAGTCCGGAAGCCGCGGTGGCGCGGGGATCGCGCCGGATCGCCTCCCGGTGGTCCGCCAGGTGCGGGTGCGCGGTCCCGAGGATCGCGACCCGCACCGGGGTCACCGGGGCTCCGGCCGGGTGAACGACCGGTCGACGTACACCAGGGGATCACCGTCGCCCACGTGCACGGCCTCCACGAGACCGATGAGGATGCTGTGATCCCCACCGTCCTGAATGGAATGAGTGGAGCACGACAACCGGGCCACCGCCTGCGGCAGACCGGGCAACCCGTGCTCGACGGGGATCGCGTCACCGGCGCTGAACCGATCGACGCCCGAGGTGGCGAAGCGCGACGCCACGTCTTCCTGGAACCGGCCCAGCACGTTGATCAGGAATCTGGCCGACGTCGTGAACGCGCGATGGGTGCTGGCCTTCTTGGCGAGGCACACCAGCACGAGCGGCGGGGCCAGGGACAGGGAACTGAACGAGGTTCCGGTGAAACCCCAGCGCCGCCCCGATTCGTCGGCCGTGGTGACCACGGTGACCGGGCCGGGAACGCGGGTCATGGCGCGGGTGAAGTCTTCCGCGAGAACAGGCATCTTTCCCCCAGTTGCTGTTCGGATGGCTAGGCGCAGGCCTAGGAAGCGACCTTGACGTGCCCGGCCGCCAGTTCGTCGAGGAACGACGAAGCCCAATGATCGATGTCGTGGTCGAGCACGTGGTCCCGCAGCCGTCGCATCCGGCTTCGCGTGTCGGCCGCGGGCAGGCTCACGGCCTGCATGATCGCTTCTTTGACCTCGTCGACGTGGTACGGATTGACCAGGAACGAATCCGTGAGTTCCCCGGCGGCGCCGGCGAATTCACTCAGCACCAGCGCGCCGGTCAGGTCGTGACGGCTGGCGACGTACTCCTTGCACACCAGGTTCATGCCGTCCCGGAGCGGAGTCACCACCGCCACGTCGGCGGCGAGGTAGAACGCCGCCAGTTCGCGCTGATCGATCGAAGAATGCAGATAGTGCACAGCCGGATGGCCCACCGCGCCGAATTCGCCGTTGAGCCTGCCGACCTCACGCTCCACCTCGCGGCGCATCAGGCGGTAGTGCTCGACCCGCTCCCGGCTGGGAATGGCGATCTGCACCATGACGGTGTCGCGGGCGTGGAGCCGCTTCTCGCGGAGCAACTCCCCCAGCGCGTGGAGACGGACGTCGATGCCCTTGGTGTAGTCGAGGCGATCCACCCCCAGCAGCACCCGCCGCGGATTCCCGAGTGTGGCCCGGATCTGCTCCGCGCGGTCCCGCACTCGCGGATCCCTCGACAGCGCGTCCCAGGCGCCCGCGTCGACGGAGATCGGGAACGAGCCCACCGACACCGACCGGTGACCCAGGTCGATCGCGCCGCCCAGCGGACCCGCGCCGACCTGTTTCGGCACCTGCGCCGCCCCGGTCAGCGTGCGGCTGAGCCAGAGGAAGTTCTGGGCGCCACCCGGCCGCTGGAAACCGATCAGGTCCGCTCCCAGCAGCCCGCGCACGATCTCGGTCCGCCAGGGCAGGCGCATGAACAGCTCGACCGGCGGAAACGGGATGTGCAGGAAGAAGCCGATGCGGACGTCGGGGCGCAGTTCGCGCACCATCGCCGGGGCCAGCTGCAGCTGGTAGTCGTGGATCCACACGGTGGCACCGGGCGCGCTGACCTCCGCGGCGGCTTCGGCGAAGCGCCGGTTGACCTCGACGTAGCTTTCCCACCAGCTCTGTTGATAAGCGGGCGGCATCACGACGTCGTGGTACAGCGGCCACAACGTGGAATTGGAGAATCCTTCGTAGAACGAGGCGACGGCGTGTTCGTCGAGCGAGACGGGTGAAAGCCGGATCCCGCCGACGGATTCCGGCGGGGTCACCGTGCCCGGGATACCCGGCCAGCCGACCCAGGTGCCGCTCCGCTTGCGCAGCAACGGCTCCAGCGCGTTGACCAGACCTCCGGGGCTGCGGCGCCAGGTCTCGGCCCCGGTCCCGGTGCGGTGCACGCTCGCCGGCAAACGATTGGCGACGACTACGAATTCCGAACGATCGGTCATGAACCTCTCCCGATGAGGGCGACCAAGGAAGCAGAGCCGCCGGGAGGGGGACGCCGCTGTCCCCCTCCCGGGGAAATCACCCCCTGAAGTCCACGATGGTCTTCAGGTCGGTGGTGCTGCGGTAGTTCTCGAAGATCGACACCAGCTGGTCGTAGTCCTCGAACCGGCAGACCGACGACAGGAGCCGCGCGCCGTCGACGACACCGCTCATCAGGATCTGCATCGCGGAGTAGATGACGTTGGCGCTGTGGTGCATGGGGAAACTGGACACGTCGAAGGGCGCCGACATGATGTTGATGCCCTTGGCGAGCATCAGCCACGTGTCGAACTTCTGCATCTCCTGCGAAGCGCCGTAGAGCACATAACGACCGCGCGGCTTGAGCTTGCGCATCGCCATCCGCCGCGGGTCACGGTCTTCGTCGACGTTCTTGATGGTGGGCAACGTGTCGAAGACGTAGTCGAAAGTGCCTTCGTTGATCGCCGTGTCGAGCTCGTCCGGCAGGTACGCGTGATCGGAGAAGTTCTCCGCGGCGAACACGTTCCGGTTCGGGTTGAGGTCCACCGACACCACCGAATTGGGGGCGAAGAGCTGCTTGATGATCCGGCCGGCGATGACCCCGATGGGCCCGGTGCCGAGGATCAGCACCTTGTCCCCGATGTGGGGCGGGTTGCTCAGGATGGACCGCAACGCGCCCGTGGTCGGCTCGATGAACGAGCACTCCAGATCGCTCATCTCGGCCGGGATCTTCACCGCGGCCGCCCGGCGGTCGTCGAGGAAGTTCCGGTCGGTCCAGAAGACGTCGCGTTTGACCTGTCCGGAGAAGATCGGCCGGACCGAGCGGTACTCGGCCAGCCCCTCGAAGTCCGTCTGGCCCCAGTAGACGACCCTGTCGCCGATCTCCAGGCCGACGCTTTCGTGGTCGAAGTCCGAGCCGATCTCGACGACCTCGCCGAGGTATTCGTGGCCGAGGACGACGGGGTACTGCGGCGGGAACAGGTGCCCCTCGAACACCGAGATGTCCGTCGAGCAGATCGAGACGCAGCGCGTCTTCAGCAGCAGGCCGTCCTCCGGCGTGGCCGGAACGGGCACCGTCGCCAATTCGGTCTTCCTCGGCGCGGTCAGATGAAAAGCTTTCATGGTGGCCGGAAGCGGAATGCCCGAACGGCCCGTGGTCGTGGACACGGAGGTGGTCATCGTCAATCCCCTCAGGAAAAGTAAAAGGAAACAAGCGAGCTCGGGAAAGGCGCGTCAGCGGCGCATGAGCAATTTCCCGGTCAACAGGTACTGGCCCACCATCTCGAAATGCGAATGCGAGAGCGTGATGTGCTTGACCGCCGAACGCACGTCCCGGAGACTCCGCTCGAGCCTGCTCGTCGTGTACAGCGAACTCGTGCCCGCGTACTGATGGGCGGTGTCGACCACCTGGCACGCGTTCTCGGCGACGGTCGCGACCGTCAGCCGGATCAGCGACGTCAGTTCGTCGCCGCCGTCCGCGCCGTGTTCGGTCGCCTGCCGGGCCGCGTGCGCCAGGACGAGACGGCTGCTGTGCACGGCCATTTCCATCCTGGCCAGTTTGTCCTGGACCACGTGGCTGCCCGCCAGGGTGCCCGACGCGCCCGTCGGCGTCTTGCGGAGCGCGATCTCCTTGAACGTGCGCAACGCGTCCTGGGCGATTCCCAGGGCGGTGGACGAGGACGTGAACGGCCCGAAGTCGTAGTAGCTGATCGCGTAGGCACGGGAATCACGCGGAAGCGGCGCCGCGTGCATGGCGGCTCCGTCCACCGTGTGGTCCTCGCCGACGAACACGTCGTCGACCAGGTAACTGACGCTTCCGGTGCCCCGCAGGCCGAGCGTGTGCCAGTCGTCGACGAAGGTGACGCTGGTCCGCGGCAGGAACAGCATCCGGATGACCGGACCGGCTTCCCCGAGCCGCGGCTTCCCGTCGTCGGTGACGCGGGCCGCGCACACCAGCCAGTCGGCGTGCGCCGAACCGCTGGCGAAGGACCATTTCCCGCTGAGCCGGAAACCGCCTTCGACGGCTTCGGCCGTCCCGGAGGGGTTGACCCCTCCGACGACCAGCTTGTCGCTCTCGGCGAAGAGCTTGCGAGAGGTCGCCTCGGGAAGGTAGTCCGAAAGCCTGCCGATCGCGCCCTGGACGCCGACCTGCCAGGCCACCGACGCGTCGAGGCGCGCCAGTGCCTGGATGACGGCCGAGCCGGTGGCGATGTCCACCTGCCCCCCACCGAATTTCCGGGAGACCCACATTCTGTGCAGGCCCGCTTCGCGAACGGCGTCGAGCGTCTCGGCCGACGTCACGCGCCGATCTTCGTTGTCATTTCTGTACTTCTCGACAATGGGTGCGATCTTGTCGACCTTCGCCAGCCATTCCTGAATTTCACCGGTCGGCGGCGGCCCGTCGAGCAGGCGCGGCACAGCTTCATCCAATGACAATTTTCCCCCATCCCCAGATGGAAACCTCGCCCCAAACGAGGTTTCGATAGTCTTAGGTTCCTCGAACTATCGAAGCAATGATTACCTGGGCCCCACCACCCGAGCAAGGGGCATGTTCATATCTGGGAGTGATCTAGCCCACAGGAAAAGGGGATTGGCCCGAATGGCGGCACGGAATCAGCCCAACGACGCAGCGATCCGCCCCGAAGTGCTTCCCTTTCGGGCGTAATACCGGTCAGTCGATCAGGAATTCGTATCGCAGCGCGGCAAAATTACCTACATCGGCAGTGGCTTCTTGACTGGTCCACAATGGACTCTTACTGAAGCGGCTTTCCTTTTGCTGGCTCACAGTCAGGGCCCTCTAACATTCAGTAGGGGCGATTCTTTCCGTGGTTCCGCCGGACCTGAGCCACACTGGAGCAGGACCACCGAGGGGAGCCGAACTCGATGACAGACGACCTTCCGTCATGGGCCGGACGCGTCCGCTCGATGCGCGAAGCGCGAGGTTGGACCCAAGCATCACCCTCGGCGTGGTCGCCGCCCGTGAAGGTGATCTCGACGAAGCTGTCATGCGGGGCCGTCGCGCTCTCAGCGGCGAGCGGAAGTCGCTTCCATCGCTCATGTCGGTCGCACGCGACCTCTCCGGCATTCTCAGCGCGCGCTTCGCCGGCGAGCCGGAAGTGACCTCATACCTCGAGCACTTGCGTTCCCTTGAGCAACGTGATTGTTGAGGGGTAACGCAAAGGTGTCGGGACGAAGTGGCCTCCGGGGGCACAGTCTATCCCCCAGAGTGCGGGGTGGGGTGGTAGATTTTTGGGGAGAGGTACCCAAATAACCAACACCCCCCCCCCCCCCCCACAACACACCCACCAACAAAAAAAAAACAAAGAGAAAGAAGAAGAAAGCGAG
>NZ_JBHXJK010000012.1:0-33816 GCF_042723255.1 Amycolatopsis thailandensis | reverse complement strand
GGTGTTTTTTTTTTTTTATTCTACTCTCTTAACCCCCCTGGGGGGGGGTTTTTTTTTTTTTGGGTACTACCCTTTACATTTAACACCACCACCCCTCCCGGACCCGATACTCGAACCCCGTTAGACGCGCGAGCGGCCGAGCACGACACCTTTGCCCTACTCCCAATAGAAGCCGACTCCCCCGCTCGCCCCTTCAGGACCGACGGCTCCGCAGCATCTGCTCTCCAGCGTCCACATAGGACTCGAAGAAGTCGGCGACCTCGGAGAGCCGGGCCTCGGCCTTCTCGTCTTCGGCACTTCGCGTTCCACTTCGCAGCACGCGGATGAAGGCGCGGGTCCGCTCGTGGCTGGCGGCGAGAAGCTGCTCGAAGCCGCCCACTGCCTCGACGAGCAGGCGGCGGCTGCCCGGTTGCGGGATGGTCCGGGCGAGACCCCATGAGACCAGCTCACGGACCGCCACGCTCACCGCCCCTTTGCTGAGGCCGAGTGCCTCGCCAAGCTCATCGAGCGACGCGGGGCTGGAATTCAGCAGGAGCCGTCCGTAGACGCGGCCGGTCGCGCGCGGAAGGTTCCACGACGCGAGAAAGTCTCCCATGGTCGTGGCGAACACATCGTGGTCCTCGGCGGGGGTCATGCCCTGGGCTCCACGTCCCAGCCGTCGATGATGTCCACGATGGTCTTCGTGGCCATCTCCGCCGCGTCCAAGGTGACCACGTGGCCGGCGCCGGGGACGACGTGTTCGGGCACGCCCTCGGCCCGCGCCCAGCGAGGCATCGCGGACGCGATGTTGCCGGTCTTGTCGTCCTCACCCCGGACGAGGCCGAGCGGAACGGGCGTGCGGTACCCCGGCTCCGGGTCGACGAGGGATACGGTGGCTCGCCAGACGTCAAGGAAGACGCGTTTGGGCATCCGCGCGAAGGTCGCCTCGCACTCGGCGATTCCCTCCGGAGTCACCGCTGAGGCACGGGCCATGAGACCGGGAAGCCGCGAGGCGGGGATCAGCGCCAGCGACGGTGCGGCGAACTTCAGCAGAAGCCGTTCCGCGGCCGTGAGGGGCCCCGCGTTCCACGTCGAGTCCACGACGATGAGGCCGCCCGCGCGTTCTGGGGAACGGCGGACCAGCGCCTGGGCGAGATTGCCGCCGAGGGAGTGCCCGATCAGGATCGGGCTGTCGAGACCGAGGTGGTCGAGGAGAGCCGTCAGGTCGTCGAGCGCGATCGCCGCGGTGAAGCCGGAACCCGGCGCGAGGCCCGACTCGCCATGGCCGCGCTGGTCCCAGGTGATCACCCGATGGCCGCGTTCGTGCAGAGCCTCGGCCTGGGCATCGAACATCCGATGGTCCATGCCCGCGCCGTGCGTGAAGACGACAGGACGCCGATCGCCCGCGAGGTCGCCGTACCGCAGTTCCTGGGCGCCCCGGCGGAGCACCCCGGTCATATTCACCATTTTCTAAATATAGCGCACACCGCTCAGTGCCCGGCCCAGCCGCCTTGTTCCTCGGCGGCTTCGACGTCGGAGTCCGCGACCGCGGTGTGCGCCAGCGCGGCGACGGTCTCCTCGAGCCCGCGTTGCACTTCCTCCTCGCCCGCCTCACGGACACTGCTCAAGGTCACGGTCAACCGGGACTCGTTGGCACCGGCGTCTTCGATCGACAACCGGCCGTGGTAGTCGTGCGGGCCTTGGGAACCCCAGCTCAAGGAGCGACTTTCCTCATCGACCTTCAGCCACGCTTCGGCTTCGACGTGCTCACCATCCACGTCGGCCTCGACGTGCACGGCGTCGCCGCCTTCCGGCTCGGCCTGGCTCAGCTGCGGGAAGAAGTGGGGAAGGTTCCGCGGTTCACGCAGGTAGGCGAACAGATCGGAGGCGGGCAGATCGATCGTGGCGGTGTGGCGGAATTCGGTCATGATCACGCATACCCTGTCCTCGCGCCATGGAAACCACCAGGTCAGCGAAGTGCTGTGAGGACGTAGTCGTCCCCGTACTGCCACACTGGCGCCACCTCCGCGAAGCCCGCCTCCCTGAGCAGTCTGGTGTGCTCCTGCGGGCTGAGCCTGTTGCCGTAGCCGGTCGAGATGCCGCTCAGCTCGTCGGCCGTGAACTCCGCCCGCAGCGCGGGATCGGCCGCGATCGCGGCCCACCAGCTCTTCCAGTCCTCGTTCGACCCGACCCCGGCCCGGACGGCACGACGGTTCTTGACGGCTTCGGCGAGGTCGCGGATGCCCGGTTGCTCGTCGTAGAAGTGGTCACCGTTGACGAGCGCCCCGCCTGCCCGGAGCACGTCCGCGAGGTCACGGTAGACGCCGGCGAGCCGATCCGGTTTCAGCCAGTGCAAGGCGGTCGTCGACACCGCGGCGTCGATCGCCCGCCACGTCAGCCAGCCGTCTTCGGCGAGATCCGCCTGGATGTACTCGATATCCGCGTCGTCAGGGCGGCTCGCCCGGGCGAGTGCGAGCAGGAACGGGTCGTTGTCGACGCCGACGACCCGCGCGTGCGGCAGGCGCCGGGCGAGCCGGGTGGTCAGCGAGCCCGGGCCGCAACCGAGGTCGAGCACCAGCGGCTCGGCGACATCGCGGCAGACGTGTTCGACGACGTCGATCAGGACGTCGAACCGTTCTTCGCGGTCGGCGACATAGCGTTCCTGCTGGAGGTCCCACCGTCGCACCCAGCCTGCCGCGAGCTTTTCGTCCACCGCGCTCCCCTTCGTGATCTTGATCCTGTGTAGCACAGGGCGCCCATGGGTTACCGTGTGCGCCACAACGTAAGAAGGTGCCCGTCGGGGGAAGCCGGTGTGAATCCGGCGCTGACCCGCAACCGTGAACGGCCGTACGCCGTGAGCCGGACTGCCCGCCGGGTACTGCCAGCCCCAACTGTCGTGGAGTGCGGAGCGGGGTCCCGTTTCAGCGCGTCCGCGCGCCCGGGACAGTGCTCGATGTCCCGGAGGTAACTGTGACGCGTCATCCGCTCGGCCGTCGGCGTTTGCTCGCCCTCGCCGCCCTCGCGCCTCTGGCCGCCTGCGGGGGCGCGCCCACGGACACGGGCCGGTTGCGGGTCGCGTTCGCGGCGGGCGGTTCGAAGGAAACACTGGACCCCTCACAGGTTTCGCTCTTCGTCGACCAGGCGCGGGCCAAGGCGCTCTTCGACACGCTGGTCGCCTACAACGCCGACACCTCGTTGCGGCCGCGGCTGGCCGAATCCTGGGAGAGCGACGATTCCGGGACGCGCTGGCGGATCCGGCTGCGACAGGCGGCCTTCCACGACGGACGCCCGGTCACCGCGGACGACGTTCTGTACAGCTTCCGGCGGATCGCCGACCCCGCACTGGCCTCCTCGTCCCGCCAGTACTTCGCGAAGGTGGACTTCGGCCGCAGCAAGGCCGCCTCCCCCCGTGAACTGGAGCTGGTGCTGAGCGCGCCCGACTTCGAATTCCCGTCGGGCTGGGGCGCGCCGGGAGCGGAGATCGTCCCCGCCGGGACGACGGCGTTCGGCGCGCCGGTCGGCTCCGGTCCGTTCCGCTTCGTCTCGTTCACTCCCGGCGGCACGACTGTGTTCCGCGGGAACGAGTCCCATTGGGACGGTGCGCCGAGCGTCGGCGAGCTCGAATTCGTCCCGGTCAACGACGAAACGGCCCGGGTCAACGCCCTGCTCTCCGGACAGGTCGACTACGCCCACGACCTCGCGGCCGGTACCGCGGCCAGGCTGGGCGGCGACGGACGTGTCTCGCTGCTCGAAGCCCGGGGGACGACGATGCAGGGTTTGATCCTTCGCCTGACCCAGCCGCCGTTCGCCGATCCTCGGCTCGTGCGCGCCGTCCTGTCCGGAGTGGACCGCGAAGCCTTGAACCGGGTCGCATTGGCCGGACGCGGCGAGATCGGCAACGACCTGTTCGGCAAGGGACTTCGCGGCTACGCCACCGGCATTCCCCAACGCTCCCGGGACGTGGACCTGGCCCGCTCGCTGGTCCGGGAAGCGGGCGCCGAGGGACTCGCTTTCGCCATCGAAACCAGCGACGTCGATCCCGGTTTCCCCACCGCGGCGACGCTGATTTCCCAGCAGCTGAACGAAATCGGGCTGAAGGCCACGCCGAACACGCGGGCGGCGAGCACCTACTTCGGCGAAACGAAGACCAAGGGGGTCGCCGCGCTCACCCGCACCGCCACCCTGCCGGTGGCGACGTTCCTCAACCAGCGCTTCCGCACCGGCGGTTCGAACAACGTCAACGGGTTCGCCTCGCCGGAGTTCGACACGCTCATGGACCGTGCCGCCGCCACCTCGGACGAGGGTGCCCGGCTGGCCCTGTTCGCGGACGCCCAGCGGATCGTGCACGAGTCCGGCGGCCTGCTCGCCTGGGGCTTCAGCACCTGGACGATCGCGACGTCGAAACGGGTGTCCGGGGTGGTCACCGCGCCGCCGAACACCTTCGACTGGGCGAGGTTCGACCGCGCCCGCCTGTCCTGACGTGCCGGGGTACGCCCTGCGCCGGCTCGGGTTCGCCGTGCTCCAGGCGTTGTTCGTGCTGGTCGCCACGTTCGCCGTGACCGCGCTGCTGCCCGGCGACGCGGCTTCGGTCGTACTCGGCGAGCAAGCCACCGACGAGCAGGTGGCGACGGTGCGCCACCAACTCGGCCTCGATCAGCCTCTCCTCGACCGGTTCGGGCACTGGCTTTCGGGCTTGGCCACCGGTGACCTCGGCCGCTCGCTCGTCACCGGCGCTCCGGTGACGGACGAGATCGCCCGCCGGTTCACCGCCACCGCCGTGCTCGCCGGGGTGACGGTGCTCGTGCTCGTTCCGCTCGCGCTGGGCGTCGGGGTGGCGTGCGGTGTCCGCGAAGGCTCCCGGACCGACCGGATACTCACGGCCGTCACGTTGTTCCTGCATTCGATCCCCGAGTTCGTCCTCGGTCTGCTGCTGGTCGCGGGATTCGCCGTCTACACCGGACTGTTGCCCGCCACCGCGGCCGGGACGGACTTGACCGAGCGTCCCGAAGTGCTCGTGCTGCCGGTGATCGTGCTCGTCGGCCGTCAGCTGAGCGACGTCGCCAGGCAGATCCGGGTCGGCGTCGCGGAACAGACCCGCGGGCAGGTGGCGGACCATCTGCGCCTGCTCGGCCTGCGCGAACGCACCGTCGTGCTGAAGCACCTCCTGCCCGCCGCCGCGGCGCCCGCCGTGCAGCAGCTCGCCCGCGCTGTCGAGGGGCTGCTGACCGGCACGGTGATCGTCGAATCCCTGTTCGCGATCACCGGGATGGGCACGGGTTTCGTCGAGGCCGTGCAGAACCGGGACATCCCGCAGGTGCAGGGATACGTGCTCGTGTTCGCCGGTGTCGTCGTGCTCGGGAACCTGGTCGCCGACCTGGTCGCGCACCGGCTGACGCCGCGCCGGGAGCTGGTCACGTGGTGAGCCGGACGCTCGGCTGGATCCTGCTCGCCGTCCCGGTGCTGTTCGCGGTGGCCGGACCGCTGATCGCGGGTCCGCCGGTGTCCGTCGGGGCGCCGTGGCAGCCACCGGACTCCGCCCACCCCCTCGGTACCGACGTCCTCGGCCGTGACGCGCTCACGGTGATCCTCACCGGCGGCTTTCCCGTGATCGGCATGACGGTCGCCGCGCTCGGGCTCGCCTACCTGATCGGCGTACCGCTCGGTCTCTTCGCGGCCGGTCGCGGCCGGTGGGCCGACGAAGCCGTGATGCGATCGCTCGATCTCGTGCTGGCGTTCCCGTCGCTGCTGGTGCTCATGGTGCTCGCCGCGACCGGGCATCGCGGGCCCGGTGTGCTGATTCCCGCCGTCGCCGCCCTCCAGCTGACGGCGATCACCCGCGTCGTGCGGGCCGCGGCGCTGGCTCCCGGCTGCCGCGCCGCCGTGGAAGCCCTTACCCTGCAAGGACAACCGTGGTGGCGCATCCAGCTCGGGTACGTCGCCCGGTACGTCACCGGCCCGGTCGCCACCGACGCCGGGACCCGGCTCGGTGTGGTGCTCTATCTGCTGGCGTCGGCGAACTTCCTCGGTCTCGGCCTGCCCTCGGACTCCCCGGACTGGGCCGTGGTCATCGAACGCAACAGTGAGGCCCTCTACACCGCTCCCGCCGTCGTACTGGTGCCCGCCGCGCTGCTGATGGCGTTGTGCGTCGGCACCAACCTCGTCACCGACCGGTTGCTCGCCGCCCGGCGGGTGATCCTGTGACGGTCTTGGAGATCAGCGGCCTGTCGGCCCGTGCCGGGGACACCGCTCTGCTCGACGACGTTTCGCTGGCGCTCGAACCCGGCAGGGTGCTGGTCGTGCTCGGCGCGTCCGGCACCGGGAAGACCACCCTGGGTCTGGCCGCGACCGGGCGGGCGCGGCCCGGCATCGAACTGTCCGGCTCGATCCGGCTGGCGGGTTCCGCGCTGTTGGGCCGCACCGGCGCGGAACTCCGGCGGATCCGGGCCGGGGTCGTCGGTCATCTGCCGCAACAGCCTTCGGCGGTACTGGACCCGGTCCGCCGCTGCGGGCCGGTGCTGGCCGAACTCGCCGCGATCCGTCACCGCGGCCGGACGGCGCGGCTGGCGGCGGCTCGCACCGCGCTGGCGGAAGCGGGACTCGACCCGGACCTGTGGCGCCGGTTCCCGCATCAGCTCTCGGGCGGGCAGCAGCAGCGCATGGCGCTGGCGACCACGCTGGTGACCCGGCCGGAGGTCCTCGTCCTCGACGAACCCACGAGTGGTCTCGACCCGGCGAGCGGAGCGGCGCTCGCCGCCCGCCTCACCGAGCTTTCCCTTGCCGGGACGGCGTTGCTGATCCTGACCCACGATCTGACGCTGGCTCGCGCGTTGCCCGGCGACGTCGCCGAACTCCGGGACCGCCGGCTGGTTCCGTGCGAAATCGAGTCCGGCCAAGATATTCCTGACAAGTCTCCGTCGCCTTCACCGGCGTCACCGGTGCTCGTCGTTCGCGGGCTCACGGTGCGCGCCGGGCGGACGGCGCTCATCGAGGACCTCGACCTGGAACTGGCCGCGGGCAGCCTCACCGCGCTCACCGGCGTCTCCGGAGCGGGCAAGACGACACTCGCCCGCGCGCTCGCCGGACTGACCCCGCCGAGCGCGGGCACCATCGAAGTCGACGGAGTCCGCCTCCACCGGCAAGCCCGCCGTCGCGGGCACGCGCAGTTGCGGGCCGTCCAATACGTCCACCAGGACAGCCGCGCCTCTTTCGACGAGTTCCGCGGGGTGCTCGACCAGGTAGCCGACACCGCCTGTCTCCTTCGTGGCGCAAGCCGTTCCGCCGCCCGGCTCGAAGCGTCGGAAGTCCTGCGCGCTCTAGGTGTCAACCAGGCCGGCCATCGCCCGGGACAGCTCTCCGGCGGGCAGCTGCAACGCTGCGCCGTGGCCCGCGCTCTCCTGGCCCATCCGAGAGTGCTGATCTGCGACGAAGTGACGTCGGCTCTCGACGCGGCCAACCGCGCACGGCTTCGGGAAGTCCTCACGGCCGCGACGAAACGGCATGGCACCGCGCTGCTGATGATCAGTCACGACGACGCCTTCGCCGCGGATCGCACCCTCACCCTCGAAGGCTCTATCAAGTGATTGAAACGAGTGATAGCCTGCCGTCGTGACCAGCACCGAGCAGCGGCTGATCGCCGCCGCCGAACGCCTTTTCGCCGAACAGGGCGTCGGTGCGGTTTCCCTGCGCACCGTGATGCAGGCGGCGGAAACGAACGTGGCGGCGATCCACTACCACTTCGGTTCCAAGGAAGGATTGCTCGACGCGATCCTGCTCAGCCGCCTCGACCAGGTGACCGGCGAACGGAACGCGGCGCTGGCCGAACTGGCCGAGGGCGAGGTCACCGCGCGCGAACTGGCCGTCGCGTTCGTGCGGCCCGTGGTCGCGGTGCTCGGCTCCGGCGGCGAGCATTGGATCCGCCTCGTCGGCCGGCTTCTCACCACCGACGAGAAGGGGCTGAGTACTTTTTCCGACTCGTTCCTCCAGCGCAACGCGAGGTTCGTCGAACTGCTGGAGCGCGAGTCCCCCGGCACGCCCCGGAGAACGCTCGATTTCCGGCTGACCCAGGCCATGCAGTTGACACTGAACGTCCTGGGCGACATCGAGCGTGTCCGACGGCTCGTCGCTCCGGACGCCGAACCCCGCGCCTGGCCGCTCGACGAGGTCGTCGCCGATCTCGTCGACGTCGTGACGGCCGTCCTCGCCGGACCTTCCGGCGAGCGCCAGATCCCGCCCAGCTTCAGGAGTTGACGATGGGACGTTTCAGCCTGCCCGAGGAGACCCCCAAGGGCCTGGACTCGCCCGTGACCGCCGCCGCCATGAAGTACATGGCCAAGGCACAGGTGAAGATCTTCGAACTGACCAACGGCCGTGTCGGCGCCAAATGGCGCGTCGGGGCCGCCTTTCGCAAACCGGCCCCGACATTGCTGCTGGAGCACCGGGGGCGCAAGTCCGGCCGCTTGTTCACCACTCCCCTGTTGTATCTGCGCCACCACGAGGATCTCGTCATCGTGGCTTCCCAGGGCGGCCTTCCGCGGAACCCGCAGTGGTACTTCAATCTGATCGCGGATCCCGCGACCCGGGTCCATCTCAAAGGGCGGCGCGACGTTCCCGTCACGGCGCGCGTCGCCCCACCGGAGGAGCGGGGCGAACTCTGGCCTCTTCTGGTCGGCCTGTACGCCGATTTCGCGAAATACCAGGCGTGGACCGAAAGGGAGATCCCGGTCGTGGTGCTCAGTCCGCGCTGATCGCCGCGCGGCGCTTCCGGCGCTGACGGACGAAGGACGTCCAGTAGTGGGTGCTGCCCACAAGAAGCCACGCTCCGAGACCTACGTTGAACCAGTTGTTCCAGCGCATCGGCCCCTCATCGGTCAGGCCCAGCACGATCCAGAAACTCCCGATGACATCCCAGAGCAGCGCGAGCCAGAACGCTGCCTTCGCGGGCATTCTCGTCTCGCCGAAACTCCATTTCGCCGAAGCCATAGCGTTCCCCCTTCGCCACCGTGGTACCCGGAGCCGCAGTCGGCAAACCGCCTTCCGGTACCCGTTCCAGCGAGCGGCCGAAGCGTCAGAACGCGCCGCGGACCGTGCCCCCGTCGACGCGGATCGTCGCACCGCTGACGTATTCGGCGTGCGGGCCGCACAGATACGCGACCGCGCCCGCGATCTCGTCGGGCCTGCCGTAGCGAGACCTGTCGTTGGGCACGAGCTCGCGGACCGAGTTGTGCTCGATCTCTTCCCAGCTCTCGCCCCAGCCGCGTTCCGGCGACAGCGCGGTCAGGAAGTCCTGGACCGCGGGGACGAGGATCGCGCCGGGCGCGACGACGTTGGAGGTCACGCGCGTGCCCGCCAGATCTCGGGCCAGTGAAACCGCCAGATTGTGCCGGGCGGCCAGTGACGCGTTGTAGTGCAGGTGACTGCCGAACGGCTGGGTGGCCAGGCCGCCTCCGATGGTGACGACCCGTCCGTAGTCACGCTCGCGCATGGCGGGGACGAGCCGCTGGATCATCCGCACGCCGGAAACGACGTTGACGTTGTAGGTGTGCAGCCAGCTGTCAGAGGTGGCCTCGGCCCAGTTCAGGTGCTCGTAGGCGCCGGCGTTGTTGACCAGGATGTCGATGACACCGCCCGCGAGCGCGTCCTCGGCGACCCGGTCCGCCCCGGCGTCGGTGCCGAGGTCGCCCACCGCGACGACCGCTTTTCCGCCGTTTTCGATGATCGAGCCGGCGATCGCCTGTGCACGCTCGGCGTTCCGGCCGTGAATCACGACCTCGGCTCCCTCGGCGGCGAGCAGCCGGGCGGTGGCCTCTCCCAGCCCGGAGGTCGAGCCGGTGATCAGCGCCCGACGTCCCGTGAGCTGCAGATCCATGAGAATTCCTTCCGATCAACGCTATGTCTACAGCTGTATACTACGCTCAGTTATGTATCCACCTGTAGACTTGCTCGCATGAGCCGCACCACACCCCGCACCCGCAACGCGGCCGCGACCCGGCAAGCCATTCTCGAAGCGGCGATCACGGCGTTCACCCGCCACGGTTACGACGGTGTCGGCCTCCGAGAGATCGCCGCCGCGGCAGGCGTGACAGCGATCCTGATCAACCGCTACTTCGGTTCCAAAGAAGCCTTGTTCACCGAGGTCGTCGACGTCTCCTTCGCCCAACCCACGATGGTCCCGAAGGAGCCGGCGGACGACCTCGCTGCCCTGACCGCTCGTGCCCTCGTCGAGCGCACCGCCCCGGAAGCCGACCATCTCGGCCCGTTCGAGCTGCTGCTCAAGTCGGCGGCCAACCCGAGGGCGGCGGAGATTATGCGGGAAGGCATCCGGAAACACGTCGGCGCGCGGTTCACCGACGCCCTGTCAGGCGCTCACGCGGAGGAGCGCGCCGAGCTGGGCCTGGCCTTGCTGGCGGGCACCTGGCTGATGCGCCGGATCATCGGCACCCCCGCTCTGCGTGAAGCCGATCCCGAACAGCTGACGGCTCAGGTCGCCCACGTTCTCGCCGCGATCGTGGAGCCGGGGTCCGCGAGCGGCTGACCCGACGGGCAGGACCGCAAGTCGCGCGGACCGCCGCGTGCCGGAGTTCGCCGTGGCTTTACAAAGGCGTCTTTACTCTTCTGTCCGTGCCCGGTGGAAGGACTGCGAAGACGGCCGCGCGGCTGTTCGCCGTGCTGGCCGCGTTCACCATCGTCGCCCTGGTCCAGAGCGCGCTGTGCAGTGACGGCGCCGCCGCGGCCGGATCGCCCTGCGCTCCCCTGTTCGCCACGGAAAAGACCCATGCCGCGGCCGACGAATGCGAACCGGCGGCGCCGCAGGCGAGCCCAGCGGGTGACCACGCCGCCCGGCTCGTCCCGGGCGAGCCTCCGCACAACCACCTCGACGACGCCGCCGGGATCGGCCTGGCACTGGCCGCGCTCTTCCTTCTCGTCCGGCGCCGCCGCCCCGACACCGCGGGCCTGTCACACGGTCTACCGCTGTCCTCGCTGTCCAGGCGGTTGGCGACCACGCCGCCGCTCGTCCAGCTCTGCGTTTCCCGTACCTGATCGGCGATGCCGGTCGTGACCGGTCCGCCCCGAGGCGGACCGGCAGGCCATGCCGCCTTCAGTTGCCCGGAACCGAGCCAAGGACTCAGCAGAATGACCAAGAACACCAAGGTTTCCCTGACGATCGTCGCCGTCGTCGTCGCGGTGGTGGCCGCGCTGCTCGTCTTCACCAAGCGGGGCGAGAACGCCCCGGCCGCCCAAGCGGACGCGCCCCCGGTGGTGCCCGCGTCGATCCTGGTCCGGCCGGACAGTCATCGGCTGTCCGATCCGGCCGGTGCCGAGGTGACCGTCGTGGAGTTCCTCGACCTGGAGTGCGAGGCGTGCGGCGCCGCGTTTCCCGGTGTCGAGCGCCTGCGCGCCGAGTACGGCGACCGCGTCACCTTCGTGATGCGTTACTTCCCCATCCCCAGCCACCAGAACGCCGAACTCGCAGCGCGAGCCGTGGAGGCCGCCGGCCAGCAAGGCAAGCTCGAACCGATGTACCGCCTGATGTTCGAGAAGCAACCGGAATGGGGCGATCAGCAGGTCTCCCACCGCGACACCTTCGTCGGCTTCGCCCGCCGGCTCGGACTCGACACGGCAGCCTTCGAGACCGCGCTGGACGACCCGGTCACCCTCGGCCGGGTCCTGGCCGACCGCACCGACGGCGCGGACATCGGCGTCGAGGGCACGCCGACGTTCTTCGTCAACGGCGTCAAGTTCTCGGGGTCACCGTCCTATCAGGCCCTCAAGGCCGTCCTCGACCGGGAGCTGGCGAAATGACCGGGGAACGCGCGCCGTTCGCGGTCCGCGTGACACCGTGGGTGCTGCTGATCGGCGGCGCGATCGGCCTGGTGGCCGCGCTGGTGCTCACCGTCGAGAAGATCAAGCTCCTCAAGGACTTCTCCTACATTCCCACGTGCAGCGTCAACCCGGTCCTCAGCTGCGGGTCGATCATGAAGACGCCGCAGGCGGAGCTGTTCGGCTTCCCCAATCCGTTGCTGGGGATCGCCGGGTTCACCGTGGTCCTGACGACGGGCGTCGCGGCACTGAGCGGGGCACGGCTCCCCCGCTGGTACTGGCTGGGCCTGCAAGCGGGTTCGGCGCTCGGCGTGGTGTTCGTGCATTGGCTGATGCTCCAAAGCCTGTACGTCATCGGCGCGCTCTGCCCGTACTGCATGGTCGTCTGGGCGGTCACCATCGCCGTCTTCTGGTACACGACCCTGCACAATCTCCACAAAGGCCGGACAGTGCTCCGCTACCACAGCGTGGTGCTCGTTCTCTGGTACGCCGCCATCGCCGCCGCGGTCCTGCAAGCGTTCTGGAGCTACTGGAAGACGCTCGTCTAGTACTAACCGTCTTAGTAGGACTTCACCGCGCGCTCACAGCCGTCCCCGTACTACTAAGCACGATAGTTGACCCTGTACGACAGGAGATTCGGCACCCGTGACCCCACACCGGCGCTCACCGCGGCACCCCCTCGCCGCCACCGCCGCCGTCATGATCCTCGGCCTCGGCGCGCTTCCCGCGAGCGCGCAGCCCGCACCGCCGGACGGCCAGGATCCGATGCGGCGCTACCAGGAACTCGGCGCCCAGGCGGCCAAGGCCGACGAGGACCTGCTGGAATCGCAAGACCGGCTGAAGACCCGCGAGACGGAGCGCGACCAGGCGACGGCCGCCCTCGGACAGGCCGACAGTGACCTCACGCAGGCACAGTCGGCCATCGATCGCTTCCGGCCGCAGGTCGAGGCGATCGCGCGGTCCGCGATGAACGGCGAACAGCTCGGCAACGCGGTCCTGCTGCTCGACAGCGGAAGCAGGCAGGAGTTCCTCGACCGCTCGTCCGCGCTGGCGGTGCTGGCCGGGGAGAAGGCCAAGGCGTTGAACGGTCTGCGCGACGCGCTCGGGAAGGCGCGGACAGCCCGCGCCACCGCCGCGGGCGCGCGGGAGACTGCGCAGCTCGCGGCGAACGACGCGACCTTGGCGCTGGATCAGGTCCGCACGCGCAAGAAGGACCTCGACACCCAGATCGCCAAGGTCCGCGAAGCCCTCGGCGACCTTTCCTCGTCGGACAGGACGAAACTCGGCAAGGTCCAGGACAAGGGCTCCTATCTCGGCCCGCCCGGCGCCGCGAACGACGCGCTCCAGGCGGCGTTGTCCAAACGCGGCTCGCAATACGAATGGGGCGCCACTGGGCCGAGCGAGTTCGACTGCTCCGGCCTGACGTCGTGGGCGTACAAACAGGCGGGCGTCTCACTCCCCCGCACCAGCCGCCAGCAGTACACCGTCGGCAAACCCGTCCCGCTCGACCAGCTCGTCCCCGGCGACCTCGTCTTCTACGACGACGGCACCGGCGATCCCGGCGCGATCCACCACGTCGGCATGTACGCCGGGCCGGGCAAGATGGTCGACGCGCCGACCGAGGGCCAGCTGGTCGACGTCCGGTCGGTCAAGGGAGACGGGCATCTGATGGGCGCCCGGCGCATCGTCGGCTGAGCGGGACGCGCGCAGTATCCTTCCGGGCGGAGGTGTCATGCAACGGCTGGGCGAACTCGAAGCGTCGGTGATGGACGTGCTCTGGAATTCGGCGGAACCCTTGCGGGTGCGCCAGGTTCTCGAGGCGATCAACCAGCACCGCGATCTCGCCTACACCACGGTGATGACGGTGCTCGACAATCTGCACCGCAAGGAATGGGTCGTGCGGGAGATGGAGAATCGCGCGTACCGCTATCGCGCCGTGGCGACCCGCGAGGAGGCCACCGCGCAAAGCCTGCGCGAACTTCTCGACGCCTCGGACGACCGGGAATCCGTGCTGCTGCATTTCGCGCGTTCGGTCACCGAAGAGGAGTCGGACATCCTGCGGCGGGCGCTGCGGCGGAAGCCCGGCAAGCGATGATCCTGGCGGCGGTTCTCCTGTTCGGCGTCGTGCTGATCGGCTGGTTCTCGCCGCGGGTGCTCGGCAGGCTCACCGCGGGCGGGATCAGCCCCTGCACCGCGATCGCGTGGTGGCTGCTGACCGCGCTCGGCGTCCTCGCCGGCGCCTTGGGCGCCGTCCTGCTCCTCGTCCTGCCCGGCCACGGTCCCGCCACGGCCATCACGCGGGTTCTCCACGACTGCTGGGCCGCGGTGGGCCACAGCGACCTGCCCGGTCTGGACCCCGTCGCCGCCACTTTCGCGGGCGCCGCCCTCGTGCTCGCGGGGGCCCGGCTGGCCGTGGCGTCGGCACGGCGCCGGAAACGCGGTATCCGCCTGCACCGGCGTCATCTCGACGTGCTCCGGCTGTCCGGCGCCCGGCCGGGGCCGACGCTGTGGCTGCCCGAAGACCGTCCGATCGCCTACAGCCTCGGCGGCCGGGACGGCCTGATCGTCGCCAGCGAAGGGCTGGCCGCGCGGCTCTCACGCCCCGAACTGGACGCCGTCCTCGCCCACGAACGGGCTCATCTGCGCGGCAGGCATCACCTTCTGACCGCTTCGGCCGACGTCCTCGGCCGCGCGCTGCGGTTCGTCCCGCTCATGCGCGAACTTCCGGGCGCGGTCCGGCTGCTGGTCGAACTGGCCGCCGACCGGGCCGCCGCCGACCGGCACGGATCCGGGACCGTGCGCTCGGCGCTGCTGTCCATCCGCGCGGCGGACGGGCCGCGCCGCGCGCTCGGCATGGCAGGCGGCGACACCGAGATCCGGCTGCGCCTGCTGACCTCGTACCCCATCGGGCGGTCCCGTTTCCCGGCCCGGGCGAAAGCGGTCGCGGGCGGAACCCTCGCGTTGCTGGCACCGCCCGCCTTCGCCACCGGACTGCTGTTCGCGACCGGACTCGTCTCCTGCTGGTGAGCCTCAGGCCAGCTCGGGGATCAGCTCGCCGATCAGGCGGATGCTCTTCAGCACCTTCTCGTGCGGGATGCCGCCGATCTGCTGCAGGCACATCATCCGGTCGATGCCCAGTTCCGCGTAGGCCTTCAGCTTCTTGCGGCAGGTCTCCGGGCTGCCGACGATCAGCGAGTCCTGCTCGCTCAGCACGGTGAAGATCTCGTCGTCCGGCACGGACTCACCCTGCAGGATCCGGGCGATGAGGAGGTTCGCCTCCGTCGGGGCGTTCGACGCCTCACCGCGCAGGAAGTCTCCGGTGAGCCCGCCACCGCCGGGCGCGGTGACGATCTCCTCCTGCCGGGCGTTCAGGCGCACGAACTCGCTCGCGGCCTCGAAGAACGTCAGCGCCGTCACCGTGTACCAGGCCGCGGCCGCGGCGGCACCGTTGCGCATCGCCTCCTCGTCGGTGTCCGCGCAGTGCACGAAGGTGAAGAACCCGACCTGGTCGTTGACGAACGCCCCGACCGGATCCGCGCAGCGCCCGGCCGCGTCCCGGTACAGCTTGATCAGCCGTCCCGCGCGTTCCAGCGATTCCCACATCGTCGTGCCGAGGACACCCACCCCGCGCCGTCCCGCCTCCTCGAACGACGCCGGACTCGCCGCCGCCTGCCAGAGCGGGGGATGCGGCTTCTGGACCGGTTTCGGCGAGATGGGCACGTCGTCGACGCGATAGGCGGCGCTTTCGTAGGAGAACCGTTCGGCAGTCCACATCCGCGGCACCATTTCGAACGCTTCCTGGGTCTGGGCACGCGCCTCGTCCGGTTCGATGCCGAAGAGGCGCCACTCCGGGATCGTCGACCGGGTCAGGCCGAGTTCGACCCGGCCCCCGCTGAGGTGATCGAGGGTCGCGGCGCGTTCGGCGACGCGGATCGGGTGGTTGAACCGGCCGGGCGCGAGCACCGCGGAATGACCGAGCCGGATGCGGCTGGTGCGCTGCGAAAGCGCGGCCAGCATCAGCTCCGGCGCGGACGACAGGCTGAACTCCCCCGCACCGTGGTGCTCGACCTGCCACCAGCAGTCGTACCCGAGCTCGTCGGCGAGGACCGCCTGTTCCATCGCCTGGGAGAACCTGAGCCGCTCGTGTCCTTCGGGCCACGGCCGCGGGTTCTGGATCTCGTTGAACAGGTCGATCTTCATCCACGGCCTCCGTCTGCTCCGGGGTCACCGAAAGATCAGTCCGCGGGTGCGCGAGCCGCGTTACAGAGGTCGCACGTTCGGCGCAGCGAGACCTGTTCGTCATCAAAGCGGGCAAACGGGTTCAGCCGCACACAATCAGGTGACGAACGCGGAACCGGCCTTTTCCCGAATGCCACACCCCCGTCGCGGATTGTCGTGGACCGGACAACACATCGGGGACGGTAAATCGGGCATTCTCCACTCACAAGAGTGAGCGACGCCCGGAAATGGCGCGTTCCTTTGCGCCGGAAAGGGGAATTGCAGGCGCTACTCATTCGGCGGCATTCGAACGGGACCGCGCTGTCGTAACGTCGATTCTCGCTATACACCCCGCGAAGCATTCCCGCGATATCTGGAGGTTTTCGTGATACGACGTCCTCTGCGCACCTTCACCGTCCTGATCGGAGCCGCGGCAGCCGTCACCGCGTTCGCGACCCCGGCTTCGGCGGCCCCGGCGCTGAACGAAGCGGCGGGTCCGGCCACCCTGGCCGCCGCACAGCAGAAACTCGGCACGTCGCTCGGCGCCGCGTTCGCCGGGTCCTGGCTGGACACGGCGACCGGCGAACTGGTCGTCGGCACCACCGACGCGGCCCAGTCGGCGAGGATCCGGGCGGCGGGCGCCGTCCCGAAGGTGCTGCGGCACAGTACGGCCGAACTGAAGCGGATCCAGTCCACATTGGACAACAGAACCGTGAGCCTGCCCGGCTCAGTCGCGGGCTGGTACATCGACGTCGTGGCCAACGACGTCGTCGTCAGCGTGGTGGGCGGCGACGCCACCGGCCGGGCGTGGGCAGCCTCCGCCGGAGTCCCGGTCCGGGTGGAGCAGGTGAAGAGCGCGCCACGACCGCTGTGGGACGTGATCGGCGGACAGGGTCTCTACTTCAGCGGCGGCGCGTGTTCGGTCGGGTTCAACGCCTATGACGACGACGACCGCTACGTGATCACCGCGGGGCACTGCACCGAACTCGGCGGCACCGTGCACGGCGCCGACGGCACGATCGGCAAGGTCGCGAAGTCGTCCTTCCCGGGTAACGACTACGGGACCGTCAAGGTGACCCACTCCGACGTGGACACCCCGCCCCGGGTCGACCGGTACGAGGACGGTAACGACGTGCGGATCGAAGGCGCGGACGTCGTCGGCGTCGGCGGGCGGATCTGCCGCTCCGGGATCACCACCCACTGGCAGTGCGGACGGGTCGAAGCGCTGGACCAGACGGTGAACTACGGCAACGGGAACGTCGTCCGGGGACTGACTCAGACGGACGCGTGCGCCGAACCGGGTGACTCCGGCGGCTCGTTCGTCAGCCGTCCGTCGTCGGGTTCCGGCACGAAGCTGGTGCAGGCGCAGGGTATGACCTCGGGTGGTTCCGGTGACTGCCGCTCGGGCGGCACCACCTTCTTCCAGCCCGTCAAGGAGGTGCTCAACCGCTACGACCTGACGCTGGAAAAGGACTGATCACCCCGCCGGGAGGGGCGGCCGATCCCTCGGCCGCCCCTTGACCCGTCCGGCGAGTTCGTCCGCCTCGTGGACGAGTTCCTCGATCTCGGCCCACCGGCGCCGGACCCGTTCGCCGTCCGCCACCAGCGTGCCGGAAACCATGCCCAGGAACAGGTTCGCGTCCGTCCCGATCTCCGCCAGCCGCAGGAAGGGAAGGCGATCTTCCTCGGTTCCCGCTCCGTGCGCCGCCGCCCATTCGCGGGCCCGCATCCCGGCGTCGTGACACGCGTCGACGAGGAGCGTCCGGATCTCCTCCGTCCGGTTCCCCGGACTCGCGGGAGGTTTCCCCATCAACGGGAAGATGTTCCAGGCCACCGAGAGCAGGCAGTCGGCCACGTCGTCCATCGACTCCACGTTCACCGCGCGGAGTGTTCCGGTCCGGGCCCGCTGCCAGGCGGAATGACTCGCGCGATCGGCAGGATCGACCCGATCGTGTGGCCGACGTCAGAAGCGGCTGGAACGCCCGCGCGGACGTTTCAGCCGCGAGCAGGAGGTGTCGCGAAAGCCACCTTCGCACCCTTCAGAACCGGCGCCCAGTCAGGCGAGACAAGCCGAAAGAAATCGCCTCGGCAAGGTTTCTCTTGAACCGTTCGGCACAGGTGTCCTGCCAGGTGGCAAGTCCGTGAAGGCCTCCTTGAGGTGAAGGGAGCTTTCCCCTCATCACACGCGCGGAAAGTCCCCTTCACCACAGGCCTTGCGGTCCCCGAGGCCGGCACCCAGCGACCCCCGAACACGCCAACCGGCCTTACCCCTCAAGAACGTCGGCCATCCCCGTCCTGACCGGCACCACTGTGCACGTCGACGGAGGCGGACGGCTTCTCCGAGACGTCGATCGCGCGCGCGTCGACCATCCGCAGCCCGGCGACGAGCCCGGACAGTCCTTTGTGGCCTTGCGGCCGGATCGCGAGGATGCCGCTGACGAAGAACAACAGGTTCGCCAGCGGCTCGAACCCGCCGTTCACCACCGATGCCAGGGTGAGCAGGGTGAAATAGCCGCCGGAGCCGGTCAAGAACCGCACGATCATCCGCCACAGTGCGGGTTTCCCGCCGTCCGGTCCGGCGGGGCGCAGCAGGACGACCCGCTGGCCGAAGCTGGCGCCGTTGCCCGCGACAGGGATGACGAAGAGGAGGAGCAGAGCCGGCAACAGGGTGCCGATCAGCGCGGTGACCACGGTGTTCGGTTCGCCCGCCAGCAAGGTCGTCACGATCCCGACGGTCGTGCCGAGCAGGACGACCGAGACGACGTCGACGGCCATCCCGAGCAGACGGCGGCGCGCGGTGACCGGCCGGGGCGCTCCCGGCGGCGCGGACGGCTCGTTCCCCGGCAGCAACCGCAGCAAGGGGGCGAGTCCGAAGCCGACGGCGGCGCCGAGGGTGTTCATCAGCAGGTCGTCGACGTCGGCCAGCCGGTACGGGCACTCGAACAGGAACCAGACGCCGGTGAGCTGGGTGACTTCGATGAACAGCGAGACCGCGAACCCGATGACGACGGTGGTGAGGAAACCCCGGCGGAAGAGGTGGCGGACGAACATGCCCAGTGGCACGAAGAGCGCGATGTTGAACACCGCCTGCTGGACGGCGGGATTGCGCAGGAACGCCCGGAGACCGGCCCCGGCCTGTTCGCGGTGGATGTCGGCGACGAACTGGAACGGGCGCGGTTGCAGGTGACTGGACGCGTGCCCGGCGCACCACGACGCCGTCGTCTCCGGAATGGGCAGGAGCGTGTACGTCCACAAGGACATGACGTAGATCAGGAAACCGAAGACCAGCAGAACCCGCCAGAACCCGAGTTCACCGCGTCGCCGGTAGCTCGCGGCGACATACGGGACGGCCAGGAGGCCCGCGAGCACGAAACCCGCGAACACCGCGATGACCGCGGAGATGGTCGGATCAGTCACTCGCGGAAGCTAACAACGCTCGCTCCGGAGCACCCGTTACGCCACCTGGCCGGGTGACGGTGTCGGCCAGGGCTCGCTGATGCGCGAGAGCGGCGATGGCGAAAGTCAGATGGACGACGACCCAGTTCCGGTCCTCGCGGTGAACCTGTTGCAGGAGGTCGAGAGTGGCGTCGCCCGGAGCGCGGCCCTGACGGCAGGCGTCGATGTACGCCTGGGCCAGGTCGTCGACGTTCCTCCGGAATTCCGCGAAGGCGTCGGCGGGTTGGGCGTTGCTGCAGAGATCCACGGTCACGTCACTCAGCGTTCCATAACGCGACACAAAGTTACGACTTGACAGGTTCGGAATCACTCACGTGAGGTAGCCCCACGCGACGATCTGTGCTCTGCGTCACGCCGAAGCGAGTCCGGCGGGCACCCGGTGTTCCCGTTCGGCCGCTTTGGCGGCCTTGGCCTGACGGGTGACCGGGAAGCGCTGGTCGAGTTCGACCAGCAGCGGGGTCGCCGCCATCAGCACCAGCAGTGCGAACCCGGCGTAAGCGCCCAAAGTCGCGAAGATCGTCATGTCTGCCTCCTCGTCCCGAGCCACCTGTTCTGGCGGCCTGGAACCAGGATCACCCGCCGACCGGGTGCGCCGGATCGGTCATCCGGCGGAGACACCTCGACCGGTCGGCCGTTTCGGGACCGACCGTTCAGCCGACCCGGGACGGCGATGCAGCAGATCAAACCGCGACCACATGGCCTCGGCTGCTTCGATGGATTCCCCGGTACGGACCGGATCGACGGCGGCGAGCTGCGCGACGATCGCCTGGACCAGGCTCATACCCGCGGTCAGCGACGGGAAGAAGGTCACGCCCTCGGCCGGCACCATCAGCACCTGTTCGACGGCGCCCGCGAGCGCGGGACTGGCGGCGTCGGTGATGGCGAAGGCGCGGGCTCCCCTGGCTTTGGCCTCGTTCGCCGCGAGCACGGTGCTTTCGTACAGCCGCCAGAAACTGATCGCGATGAGCACGTCTTCGGCGGAGAGTTTCGCCGTGGCGTTGGCGAGTTCCGCGTCCCCGGCGGTGATCGCGTGGACGTCGTAACCGGCGAGCCGGGCGTTGTGCGCGAAGGCGATCCCGACGGCGGCGTAACTGCCGTCGGCGATGACGAGCGTCCGGCGCGCGGCGGCGACAGCCTCCGCGACGTTGCGGATCTCGTCCTCGGCGAACCGCCGGTTGAGCAGGGCGAGGCTGTCGAGGTCACGGCGCAGCGACGCCGATCCGGGAGAGTCGACGTCCCGGTGTTCCTCGGCCACCTGCGGCGCGCTCAGCGACGACATGTACCGCGCCCGCAATTCCTGTTGCAGCGCGGGCCAACCGGCGAACCCGAGCGCCTGCGCGGTGCGGGTGACCGTGGCGACGTTGACCCCGGCGAGCTGGGCGAGCTCGGCCGTCGAGCCGAACGACGCCCGCCGCGGTTGCGAGACCAGCACTTCGAGCACCGCGGCCGACTTCGGCCGCAGGCCGCGTTCCGGCGTCCGTTCCCGAAGCCACGCCTCGAATCCGTCGTCGATTCCCGTCTCTGTCACGCACGCCCTCCCTCGACCGCGTCACGGTAACGCATCGTGCCCATCGGACCACTTGCAACAACCATTGCAGTTTTGCCGAAACGCAGTATACGTTGTGCGCACTCCTCGTCGCCCGAACCACGGAAGGCGTTCCCCATGACGCTTCTGGCACGACTGGACCGGCTCCCGCTGAGCCGTCCCCATTACAAACTCCTGCTCATCGGCGGGCTCGGCTACACCTTCGACGGCATGGACTCCGCCGTGGTCGCCTTCCTCCTGCCGAGCGCGAAAGCGGCCTGGGGCCTCGACAACGGGCAGCTCGGGCTGATCGGTTCGGCGACGCCGTTCGGCTTCCTCTTCGGCGCGATCGCCGCCGGTCTGCTGGGCGACCGCATCGGCCGCAAGAAGGTCATGATGTACGCGCTGGCCTTCTACGCGGTGTTCTCCGTCCTCGCCGCCTTCTCCCCCAACTACGAGATCTTCCTGGGCGCCCGGGTGCTGGCCGGGGCGGGCGCGGGCGCCGAAAGCGCGATCATCGCGCCGTTCCTGTCGGAGTTCGTCCCGGCCAAACGCCGCGGCTGGTTCGTCGGCGCGCTCGCCGGGTTCTTCTCGTTCGGGTTCGTCATGGCTGCGCTCATCGGACGGTTCGTAGTCCCGACGGTGCCGGAGGGCTGGCGGGTCGCGCAGCTCATCACCGCTCTGCCGATCGTCATGCTGCTGTGGTGGCGCCGTTCGCTGCCGGAGTCGCCGAGGTTCCTGGTCGCGAACGGACGGCACGCCGAGGCCGAGAAGATCGTCTCGAAACTGGAGCGGGACGTCGAAAAGGCGACCGGGCAGACACTCCCGGCCGTCCCCGAGGCCGAAGCCCAGCCCGCGACCGAAACCCCCAAGGTCAACCTCTTCAGCGCGCTGAAGTTCCTGTGGAGCCCCGCGATGGCGCGCCGCACCGCGGTGATCTGGACCGTGTGGTTCGTGATCACGTTCTCCTACTACGGTTTCTTCTCCTGGATCCCGACGCTGCTCGTCGAACGCGGCATCACCGTGACCAAGAGCTTCGAGTTCTCGATCATCATCTATCTGGCGCAGATCCCCGGGTACTTCTCCGCGGCCTGGCTTTCGGAACGGCTCGACCGCAAGCACACCATCGCGCTGTACCTCGCGGGTTCGGCGGTGAGCGCGTTCTGGCTGAGCCAGATGGACGCGCCGTGGTCGATCACCCTCGCCGGGGCGGTGCTGTCGTTCTTCCTCAACGGCACCTACGCCGGCGTGTACTCCTACACCCCCGAGGTGTTCCCGACCTGGATCCGCGCCAGCGGGACCGGGCTGTCCAGCGCGTTCGGCCGCGTCGGCAGCATCCTGGCCCCGACGATCATCGGCCTCTCGGCGGCGAGCCTCGGCTTCGCCGGCGTCTTCGGCCTGACCACCGCCGTCCTGGCGGCCGGGGTGGTGTGCGTGGTCGTGTTCGGCCTGTCCACCGCCGGCCGTTCCCTGGAAGAACTGACCGAACACGGCAAGCCCGTGGAGACCGCGAAGGAGATGACGAAGTGACCGTGTCACTGTCCACCGTGGAGGACAAGACCCGGGCCACCATCGGCGTACGGCTGTTCACCGTGCTGGCCTGGGTGCCCGAACGGCGAGCGCTGCGGCGGGTGCACAGCAGCCACCCGGCGGAGTACCCGGTCGGTGGCGAGAAGACCGTCGAGGTGGCGGCGGGCTGGCTGGAGCGGTGCATCACCGGGCAGGAACCCTATTTCGGCCCGGACAGCGCGGCCGTGCGGGAAATCTTCGCCGACCACGAGCTCATCGACAGGCTCGGCTGCGGCGCGGTGATCAACGTGCCGGTGGTGGACGACGGCCGCACCCTCGGTGTCCTCAACATCCTCGACGCCGAAGGCCGCTACGACGACGATTCCGTCGCGGCGGCCCGATCTCTGGCACCGTTGGCGGTCCCGGCCCTGCGCGAACTCCTGGAGGAAACCCGATGACCGGATCGCTGCTGCTGCGCAACGCCCGTCTGCTCGACCCGCTCAAGGGCGAGTACACCGAGGGGGACCTCCGGTGCGCCGACGGCCGGATCGTCGAGATCGGCCCCGGTCTCGGCGCGGACGACGCGCGGACCGAAGACCTGCGCGGCGCGTTCGTGCTGCCCGGTCTCGTCGACGCGCACGTGCACGTGACCGCGTCGACAGCGGATCTGGGCTCGCTCCCCGCGTCGTCGCCGTCTTACGTAACCGCGCACAGCGCCCGCACCATGAGCCGGATGCTGGACCGGGGCTTCACCACGGTCCGGGACGCCTCCGGCGCCGACTACGGCCTCGCCGACGCGCAGGCCGAGGGCCTGTTCCGCGGCCCGCGCCTGCTGTTCTGCGGACGCGCGCTCAGCCAGACCGGCGGGCACGGCGACAGCCGCACCCGCGGCGCCCACGTCAGCGAAGACCATCCGTGCTGCGCGGGTCTCGGCCGGGTCGCCGACGGTGTCGACGCGGTCCGCGCGGCGGCGCGCGACGAACTGCGCAAGGGCGCGCACCACATCAAGGTGATGGCTTCGGGCGGCGTCGCCTCCCCCACCGACCGGATCGACTCGACGCAGTACTCCGCCGAGGAACTGCGCGCGATCGTCGAGGAGGCGGAGTCGGCCAACCGCTACGTCGCGGCGCACGCCTACACCGCCCGCGCGGTGAACCGGGCGCTGGAACTGGGCGTCCGGTCGATCGAGCACGGCAACCTGATCGACGACCTCAGTGTCGAACTGTTCCTCCGGCACGACGCCTACCTCGTGCCCACTCTGGTCACGTACTGGGCGCTGAAGGAGGAAGGGCGCGAGCACGGGCTGCCCGAATCCAGCTGGCGCAAGGTCGACGAGGTCCTCGGGGCGGGCTTGGCCGCTTTGGAGCGAGCCGCCCGCGGCGGCGTGAAGCTGGTGTACGGCACCGACCTGCTCGGCGGGATGCACCGGCACCAGAACCACGAGTTCCGGCTGCGCGGCGAGGTCCAGTCACCGCTGGAGGTCGTCCGCTCCGCGACGTCGACGGCGGCGGACCTGCTGAACCTGACCGGCGAGATCGGCACCCTGGACCCCGGCGCGCACGCGGATCTGCTCGTCGTGGACCGGGACCCGCTGGAAGACATCGGCGTCCTCGCCGAGCCGGAGAAGTTCCGGCACGTCATCCAGGCCGGGACCGTGGTCTCCGCCTGACGCGTTTCGTCCTCTGAATGCGGTACTTGCGCGTGCAAGGATCGCATTCAGAGGACGAAACGCGGGTCAGAGGACGAAGCCGGCGGGGAACGGGTCGTCCGGGTCCAGTAGATAGGTGGCGTTGCCGGTGATCCACGCGCGACCGGAGAATTCCGGCACCACGGCGGGAACCCCGCCGACGGTGGTCTCGGCGACCAGTTCGCCGGTGAACGTGGTCCCGATGAACGAGCTGTTCTCGAACGGCGTGTGCAGCGGCAGCTCCCCGCGGGCGTGCAGCTGGGCCATCCGGGCCGAGGTGCCGGTGCCGCACGGCGACCGGTCGAACCAGCCGGGGTGGATCGCCATCGCGTTCCGCGAGGTACGGGCGTCCGAACCCGGGGCGAGGAACTGGACGTGTTTGCAGCCGCCGATCAGCGGGTCGGCCGGATGCTTCGGCGGGCGCTGGTCGTTGATCGCCGCCATGATGTCCAGCCCCGTTGAAAGGATCCGGTCCTTCTCCGCCCGATCGAACGGGATGTCCACTTGGGACAGTTCGAGGATGGCGTAGAAGTTGCCGCCGTAGGCCAGGTCGTAGCGCACCTCGCCGAGCCCCGGCACCTCGACGACGGCGTCGCGTTCGGCGAGAAACGACGCGACGTTGCGGAGCTTGACGCGTTCCGCCCGGCCGTCCCGGACGTCGACCTCGGCGTGCACGAGCCCGGCCGGGGTGTCCAGGCGCACCACGGTCTTCGGTTCGGTCACCTCGACCATGCCGGTCTCCACCAGTACGGTCGCGACGCCGATCGTGCCGTGCCCGCACATCGGCAGGCAGCCCGACACCTCGATGTACACCACGCCCCAGTCGGCGTCCGGGCGCGTCGGTGGCTGCAGGATCGCGCCGCTCATCGCGGAGTGCCCGCGCGGCTCGTTCATCAGGAACCGCCGCAGGTGGTCCAGATGCTCCATGAAGTACCGGCGGCGTTCCGCCATGGTGTCACCGGGGATGACGCCGACCCCGCCGGTCACCACCCGCGTCGGCATGCCCTCGGTATGCGAGTCGACGGCGGTGATCGACCGGATCGACCTCATCTACTCCACCCCCGGCGAGGCGAGAGCGCGGCGCATGTCGGCGGTGACCCGCTCATGGTGTTCGCTGGTCAGCGGCCCCCGGGGCGGACGGCACGGACCGCCGTAGCGGCCGACGAGGTCCATCCCGAGCTTGATCGCCTGGACGAACTCGGTGCGCGAGTCCCAGCGGAACGCGGCCACCAGTGGTTCGTAGAGCGCCCTGGCCTCGTCGAGCTTGCCGGATCGCGCCAGTTCGAACAGGCGCACCGACTCGGCGGGGAACACGTTGGGGAAGCCGGCGAACCAGCCCGTCGCGCCCATCAGCAGGCTTTCCAGCACGACGTCGTCGGCACCGCTGATCACGTCGAGACGCGGTGCCTGCTCGCGGATCTCCAGCACCCGCCGGACGTCACCGGAGAACTCCTTGACCGCGACCACGTTGTCGATCTCCGCGATTTCGGCCAGCAAGGCGGGCGTGAGGTCGACCTTGGTGTCGATCGGGTTGTTGTAGACCATCACCGGCAGGCCGACCGACGCCACCGCCTCGAAGTGCGCGAGCACCTCGCCGCGGTTCGCGCGGTACATCGTGGGCGGCAGGCAGAGCAGGCCGCCGGCGCCGTCCTCGGCCGCGACCTCCGCCCAGTGCCTGGCCTGATGCGATCCGGGACCGTGCACACCGACGACGACGATCCCGTCCGCGCCGACGGTCTCGATCGCGGTGCGGGCGACGCGGCGGCGTTCCTCGTCGGTCAGCGACGAGTACTCGCCGAGGGAACCGTTCGGGCCGACACCCCGGCAGCCGTTGTCGATCAGCCAGCGGCAGTGCGCGGCGTAGGCGTCGTAGTCCACGGCCAGCCCGGCGGGCGCCTTCTCGTCCGCCCGGTACGGGAGGGCGGTCGCGACGACGACGCCACCGAGATCGCGGGTGCTCATTCAGGTTCTCCTTCGGTTCGGGCGGCGAGCTCGCCGAGCCGGATCGGCTGGACGACGGGGCGGTGGTGCCGCTCGGTACCACCGCAGAGTTCGGACACGGTAGGGCCGCACATCCGGCCCTGGCATGGGCCGAGGCCTGCCCGGGTACCGAGTTTCAGGGCGTGCGAGCCGGGGCAGGCCGGGTCCCCGGCCGCACGCGTCAATTCGCCGTAAGTCGTTTCCTCGCAACGGCAGACGATCGTTTCTTCCCGCAGCCAGCTTCGCCAGGCCGATCCGATCGGATGAGCCGTGGCGAGGCGTTCGGCGAAGGTGAGGGCGCGGTCGCGCGCACGGATCAACGCCGGAGCCGGCTCTGCCCCGGCGGCGGCGCATCCCGCCACCGCACCCTCCGCCGCGGCGGTGATCGCGCCGCCGATTCCGGTGATCTCACCCGCGGCGAACACACCGTCCACTGTGGTCTGTTGGGTGCGATCGACCCGCACGAACCCACCGTCCAGGACGCAGCCCGCGGCGACGGCCAGCTCCGGCTGCGGGACGAAGCCGTGACCGACGCAGACCGCGTCGACCTCGTGCGTTCGTTCGGTGCCGGGGATGATCGACCAGTCCGCGCGGACCTTCGCGGTCACGACCTCGCGGACCCGGTCCGTGCCGCGTGCTTCGATCACGGCGCGGCCCAGCCGGTACGGGACGCGATGGCGGGCCAGCGTCGCGGCGTAACGCGCCAGCTCCCCCGCCTTGCCGGCGTGGGCGGCCAGACGCCACGGACGCGACGACCATCCTTTTCGGACGGTCGCGAACGGGTTCGCCTCGAGGACCGCGACCACCTCGGCCCCGACACGCAGCAGCGATTCCGCGACCGGCAGCAGGAACGGCCCGGCACCGGCGACGAGGACCCGTTCGCCGATCGCGACCCGCTCCCCCTTCGCCAGCGCTTGCGCCGCGCCCGCGGTGTACACGCCGGGCAATTCCCAGCCGGGGAACGGCAGGGTGCGATCGTGCGCGCCGGTCGCGAGGATCAGCGCGTCGGGAACCAGGGTCAGCCGTCGACGTCCGCCACCGTCGGACTGTCCTCGCAGTAGGTGCAGGCGGCTTTCCACCCGGTCGAAAGCCCAGACGGTGGACCCTGGCCACCACTGGCACCGGGGATGCGCGAGCAGGCGGCGATCGAACCCCTGTCGCCGTGTCGCGTCGGCCCCCAGCGGCATGCGGTGGTACTGGCCGCCGGGCGATTCCGCCTGGTCCAGCACCGTGACGCGGGCACCGGCCCGCAGGGCGTGTTCGAGGGCCGCGAGCCCGGCGGGTCCGGCGCCGACGATCACCACGTGCCGGCTCACGCGTGCTCCTCCCGGGTCTGGGTGCGGATCTCGTCGCCGTCGACGGCCGGACGCCGGCACGCGCGGACGTCGGGCACGTCGTTGACCGTGAGCAGGCAGTCGAAACACGCGCCGATCCCGCAGAACACGCCACGCGGTGCGCCGGACCGTGTGGTGCGCCAAGAGATACGTCCGGCGGCGAGCAGCACGCCCGCCACGCTCTGGCCCACGATCCCGGTCAGCGTTTCGCCGTCGACGGTGATCCGGATCGGCCGGTCGCTCATGCGGCCGCTCCCGCCAGTACCGCCGGACGGTCGACGGTGAACTCGTCGACCGGCATCGCGGGCTCCGTCCCGGTGAGCAGCTCGCGCAGCAACAGCGCGGTGCCGACGCTCAGCCCGATACCGGCGCCTTCGTGCCCGGTGGCGTGCCAGAGGTTGCCCAGCCGCGGATCCTCGCCGAGGACCGGCAGGTGGTCGTCGACGTAGGGCCGGAATCCGCCGTAGGCCCGCATCACCGCGACGTCGGCGAGCGCCGGGAACAACCGCAGGGCCTTGACCGCGATGGCGCTCAGCACGTCCGGGCGGATCGCGTCGTCGAAATCCACCCGGCGGCGTGACGAGCCGATCAGCACGGTGCCGCCCCAGGTCGATTCGACGACGGCGGAGGTCTGCAGTTCGCCCGAATCGGCACCGACCGCGCCGACGTAATCGGCGTCGTAGACCTTGTGCCGGACGACACCGGGCATCGGCGTGGTCACCAGTACCTCGCCCCGGCGCGGGCGGATCGCGATCGGAGCGCCGAGTCGCGCCGACACCTGACCGGCCCACGGACCCGCCGCGTTCACGACGACGTCGGCCTCGATGACCTCGCCGGGCACACGGACGCCGGTGATCCGTCCCTTGTGGACGGACGCGCCGACGACCTCCACGCCGGACCGCAGCCGGGCGCCGTGGCGCAACGCGGATCCCAGCAAAGCCAGCGCCGCGCCTGCGGGCTGGACCTGCGCGTCCTCCGGGTAGTGGAACGCGGCGGCCACCTCGCGGGTCAGCGCGGGTTCGGCTTCGGCGAGTTCCTTGAGGGACAACGGTTCCGCGCGGACGCCGGATTGCGACGTGGCGAACGCCGTGAGAGCCCGGGCGCCGTCGTCCGTGGTGGCGACCACGATGCCACCCTTGGGGTCGTACTCGATCGCCGAAGCTGCGCGCGCGTCCTCGTCGGCGATCTCGGCGACCACCCGGGGCCAGAGCCCTGTCGACAGCTTCGCGAGTTCGAGCTCGGGGCCGGGTCCCTTGTCGGAGACGAGGATGTTGCCCTCGCCGTGCGAGGTGGTTCCCCCGGCGGGACGACCGCGATCCACGACCACGACGTCGAAGCCCGCCCGGCTCAGCTCACGGGCGCACGCGGCGCCGACGATACCGGCGCCGAGTACCACCACGCGCGTTCGGTTCATCGACCCTCCAGCGTTCGGTAAAGCGAACGATCGGAGGGTAGGTTCCGCCCCGGAGAAGTGTCAATACCTCGGGAGCGGTCAGCCCTTCAGTACCGGATGCGGCCTGCCGTCGAGCCGCTCGTCGGCGCGGTACTGCAAGAGCAGGACCGAGTGCACCGGCCCCTCCGGAGCGGTGTAGCAATGCGGCTCACGGGCGTCGAAGGCGACGTAGTCCCCCGGGCCGACCTCGACGGTCCGGCCCGCCACCTCGACGCGCAGCGAGCCGGACTGCACGACGGTGTGCTCGACTCCCACGTGCCCCTGCGAGCGCTGCGGCGCGTCACCGCGCACCACCTGGTCGTACACCTCGAAGACACCGTCACCGGTCTCGATCCGCTGCAGCGGCCGAAGGTCGACCCCCTCGCCGCTGAGCACCTCGACGTCGGCGCCGCGCACCACGGTGAGCGCGCCACCGGCCCGATGGTCGAGCAGGTCGGAGATCGCCACCTCCAGCACCCGGGACAAGCTGAAAACGGTCTCGATGGTCGGATTCCCGCCGCCGGACTCCAGTTGCGACAGCGTCGCCTTGCCGATGCCCGACCGCCGCGACAGCTCCGACAGCGAGATCCCCCGCGCCGCCCTGGCCGCCCGCAGGTTGACCGCCAGCATGTCCCGGATCGAGGGCGTCTCGTCCTCCACCGCTTATCCCCTGTCGTTCGTCAGACCGTACGACCGGAGGGCGAATCGTTCGCTTTGCCGATCGAGCTCGCGGACATCATGACACGCCTTCTCCCGGGGAGGGCATAGCCGCGGCCGATGGGCCGGCGCGATGGTGGGCGGCTCCGGCCGCGATGAAACTCGTTCACCAACCGGTGTGTCACCGTCGACACAGGGTCACGGGCGCACCGTCGTTCCCTCCAGCGAGGAGATTCCCGTGCAGCTGATCCGCAGATCCACGGGCCGACGGCTTCGAGCGTTCGGCGCGGTGCTCATCACCACCCTCGGGCTGACCGCCTTCGCGGCCACCACACCGGCGACGGCGGCCGCGAATGCCTGCCTCACCGGCACACTCGCCTTCGACCATCTCGACGCCGAAGCCGGGACGAGCAAACCCGTGCGCACGCAAGTGGCGCGGAACGCGAACTGGGAACTGTGGGGGCGCACCGGCTCCGGCGCGGCGAGCAGACTCGCCGCGGGAATCACCGGCGCGTCCGACGGCCGGTTCACCGCCTGTCACAACGCTTCCCTGGCCGAGGCCTACGTCCGGTTCCGGTCGAGCAGCACCTCGATGTGGCGGGTCGTCAAGGCCGCGAACAACACCACCGACTACACCTTCGACTCGGCCCGCCGCACGAACGTGTCCGGCACCCAGGACCTCGGCACGGTGAAGGTGCCGTCCACGCTGCAGCGCGCTTGGAAAGTGGTGGACACGCTCAACGTCCTCTACTGGAAGCGTGCGAACCCCGTTTCGTCCTGCTGGACCGCCCGGCAGTCCGACGGCCGGTGCGACCAGATCACCTTCGTCTGGGATCCGAAGGTCGCGGACGGCGGCTACTGGGACTACCCGAACACGAACTACGTCTTCCTCGGCGCGACGATGCCGGACTCGAAGCATCTCGTACTCCACGAGGCCGGGCACTGGCTGCAATGGCAGCTCTACGGGCGAGGTTTCCCCGTCGTCGACGACTGCAACCCGCACTACATCCAGAAGCACAGCTCGAAGTCGTGCGCGTGGACCGAAGGGTTCGCCGACGCCGTCGCCGCCTACGCCCTCGGCGACTACCGCTACGTCTACGACAACGGCAACTCCTACAGTTTCCGGAACGACGCTTCGACCCCCGGTTGGGACGCGGGCGACACCGTGCAGGGCCGGGTCGGCTCGTCCCTGCTGGACCTGTGGGCGGCGGACGGGCCGGACGGCGGGAACTGGAACCGCACGATCGCGCTGATGACCCGCGACTTCAGCCAGGACTTCCGCGAGTACTTCACCGAGGACCGGCCCGCCGCCGGGCTGTCCACGACCGGCGCGGCCGAGCGGATCCTCGCCGGGCACACCATCTCGTACTGACGGGGACACCGGAGGGCCGGAACCGTCCCGGCCCTCCGGTGCTTCACCCCCTGGCCGCCCGGACCCAGGCGGTGATCTCGTCGGCGGTCGAGGGGAAGGCACCGGAAAGCAGTTCGTGCCCCGATCCGGTGACCACGACGTTGTCCTCGATGCGGACGCCGAGGCCGCGCAGTTCCGGCGGCACCGTGCGGTCACCGGCGTGGAAGTACAGACCGGGCTCCACCGCCAGCGCCATGCCCTCGGCGAGCGTTCCCTGACGGTAGGCCGTAGGACTCGCGGAGGCGCAGTCGTGGACGTCCAGCCCGAGGAAATGACCGGTCCCGCAGACGATGTACCGCCGGTGCTGCTGCCCGTCCGGCGACAGCGCTTCGTCCACCGACACCGGGAGAAGACCCCAATCGTGCAACCCCGACGCCAGCACTCCCAGCGCCGTCGTCTGGAAGGCGGCGAAGTCCTGCCCCGGCCGCACCTCCGCCAGCGCCGCGAGATGTGCCTTGTACACCAGGTCGTAGACGTCGCGCTGGGCGGTCGTGAACTCCCCGCCGACCGGGAACGTGCGGGTGATGTCCGCCGTGTACAAGGAATCCAGCTCGACTCCCGCGTCGAGCAGCAGGAGGCTGTCCTCGGTCACCTGCCCGTCGCAACGCGTCCAGTGCAGGATCGGCGCGTGCGGCCCGGCCGCCACGATGGAGGCGTAACCGGGGCCGGTGCCCTCGGTGCGGGCGCGCCGGTCGAAAGTGCCCTGCAGCCAGCGTTCACCGCCGCCGCGGACCGCCTCCGGCAACGCGGCCAGCACGTCGGCGAACCCGAGCGCGGTGGCGTCGACGGCGTCGCGCAACTGGCCGATCTCCCAGTCGTCCTTGATCCGGCGCAGGTCCGCGAGAACCGTCCGGAGTCGTTCGCTGTGGCCGAAGCCGTACGCGTCCAGCGCGGGATCGACCCCGGCACCGACCAGGAAGCTCGGATTACGCCCGCGCAAGCCGTGCGGGAGGTCCTCCAGCGGGCGGCACTCGATGCCGAGCGTTTCTCCGTACGCGGCGGGCCCGGCGGCGGTGCCGACCCACAGCGGGCTGGTGTCGGCGTCGCCCACGAAGTCGGGCTCGTCCGGCTCGGCCGGGCGCGGGACGTACAGCGTGGCGTGGTGGCTGTCCCCCGCCGGAGTCAGCACCAGGATCGCGCCCTCGCGCTGGCAGCCGGTGAGCCAGGCGAAGTCGCTGTCGGCGCGGAAGCCGTGGTAGGTGTCGTTGGACCGCACGACGGCCCGTCCGGCGGCGAGCGCGATCCGCTGACCGGGCAGTTCCGCCGACAGTCTGCCGCGATGCGCGGCGGCGGCCTCGGCGGTCCCGGCCGGCACGTCGACGGTGGTGTCGGCGGGCTCCCAGTCGTCGCTGATCCAGTTCCGGAACCCTTTGGCGGCCAGCAGCGCGCGCAGATCCGGCCGGGTTCGGTCGCCGGTCATCGGCTCCCCCTTCAGGTAGACACGGTCGTGGTCGCACCTTCACACCGCGAACGGCCGGGACGTAATGACCGGCGGCGATAGACTCCGCCTATGGCCCTGGAGATCCGGCACCTGCGGGCGATCTGCGCCATCGCCGAGGCGGGCAGCCTCTCGCAGGCGGCCGCCGCGCTGGGCATGTCACAGCCGTCGCTGACCTCGCTGCTACAGCGGCTCGAACGGCAGATCGGCGCGCCGCTGTTCGTCCGCAGCCACACGGGTGTGACGCCGACTCCGTTCGGCGAGCAGACGCTGCGCCGCGCGCTGACCCTGCTCGTGGAATTCGACCGGTTCGAAAGCGATCTCCTCGGCGCGCTGGGCGACGGCCCGGTCCGGCTGGGATCGTCCCAAATGGACTGTCTGCCGACCTTCGTCGAGCAACTGGACGACGCGCTGCCGGGCCTGGACGTGACCGTCCACCTGGAACCGTCGAGCGCGGTGCTGGCGCAGGCGCTGGCCCGCGCGACCCTCGACATCGCCGTCATCGCCATGTCCGACGACCAGGAAGTGCCGCTGGCGAAGCATTTGGGGCATCGGGTGCTGTTCTCGTGGGTGCCGGTCTTCATCGGCCTTCCCGCCCGGCACCGGCTCGCCGACGGCTTCGAGGTCGACCTCGCCGAGCTCGCGGACGAAGCGTGGATCGGACCGCCGGGCCCCGAAGACGGCTCGCTGACGTCACTGCGCGCGGCGACGCATCGCGCCGGATTCACCCCGCGGATCCGCTTCGAATGCCCCAACGGCGGCGGGCGGACCCTGATCGCCGCGGGACAGGCGGTCCAGCTCGTGGAACCCACCGCACCGGAGCTGCCGGGCATGGTCGTCCGGCCGCTCAAGGGCGACCCCATGCGGATGCGGCTGGTACTGGCGTGGCGCAAGGAGCGGCTGACGTGGGACCAGGCGGAGAATGTGTACCGCGCGATGATGACGTCCTACACGCGGCACGCGATGGCGTCCACCCCGTTCCGGACCTGGTGGGAGCGGAGGCGGAGTTCCCGGTCCGGCGACGGGCTGGTGGACTTCTTCCGGGTGGCCGGTTCTTGAGGCCCGGAGGGCCTTCGGCGCGGAGCCGGTCAGGGTCGCGGCAAAGTCGCCTCTGCGCTGGTCAAGGAGGTTGCGAGAGTGGCTTTCGCGACGCGGCGCGCTGAGTCCCTTGATTACCCCCTGGCCGCCGGACCGGCGCGATCCCCGACATCACTCACGCACAGAGCGGCCCAGGCGGTCGTGAGTGGCGTTTCGGGTTAGAGCGGACCGGTATTTACCTACCTGCGCCTGAAACTGGGCGTGAGTGGTGGTTCCGCGGCTGACAGGGCGTGACGATGTAGGAATTGGGACGTTGAACGTCCCAATTCCTACAT